>JAVEVM010000312.1:0-5178 GCA_034005055.1 Desulforhabdus sp.
GACTTCCCTTCCAGTATCTTCCCAGATTCCGTCATTGCATCGCATGCATTTCTGAGTGCTGCACGTTTCCGCACCATGGCCATATTCACGACCTTCAAACATACAGGATCGCTTGTCTTTGGATTCCATGGAGCACCTCCCTCTCCCTTGAAGGGCCCTCAAATCTTAGTTCGGTTTGCCTTTCGTCCCATCCTCGGTGACTTGACACAAAGGATAGCAGAGCTTCAAATCTGTTCATGAAAGAATGATAATCATCCTCGCACCCGACGACCACTGTCTACTCCGCAATCCCGGGAGACCGTTCATCGCCGGGCATCACCGAAGGCATGCCTCTAAGAGGCTGTCTAAAATACGTTTCCTCGTCATTCCGGCAGTTAAGCCGGAATGACGAGACAAGTTGCATGCTCAGAGTGATTGACTCATTTTTTAGACAGCCTCTAAAGAAGGTCAGGCGGGAGTCCACACTTCAAAAGGCCACCCGATGATTCCGCCTTCGATATAGCTGACGCGGTCGAAACCGGCCGCATTGAGGATACGCTGGGCCTCATAGCCCCGCATGCTCACTTTGCAGAAAGCGAAGATCTCCTTGTCCCGGGGCAACTGGTCCAGTTTTCCCCGCAGGGCTCCCAGAGGAATGTGAACCACCTGCTTCTCGTAGGGCATGCGCATCATCTGGAATTCATCAGGGGTTCGCACGTCGAGGAGCAGAATGTCCTCCCCGCTCTCCAGGCGCCGCCTGGCCTCCAGGGGAGAAATCCCTCGGGCGATGCCGTTGAGCTTGTTCAGGAGCAGATGCGCCGTGACAGCGATGGGATCGATGGGCGGACCGTAAGGGGGCGCGTAACCAAGGTCGATGTTACCCACCTGGTCCACGGTGGCACCGAAGAAAATGGCGCTGGCTGCCACGTCCAAGCGCTTGGAGGCATCCCCCATACCAACGACCTGAACACCCAGAAGTTTGCGGGAGCGGCGGCACGCCACCATTTTGATCACCAGGGGTTTGCTCTGGGGCACATAGTGGGGGAGATCGGGTCCGGTCCAGATGGCCGTCTCGACATCGGGATAAAACTGGCGAGCCTGCTTTTCCGTCAGACCCGTCCGGCCCAGGGTGACATCGAAGGCTCGGCAGACGCCAGTACCCGTGATGCCCACGAAGGGCTCGGCCACCCCTGCGATATGATCGGCTATGAGCCGGCCGTGTTTGTTGGACGTCGATCCCAGGGGGACAAACATGGCATCCTTGATTTCCGGATTGGCGGGATGGTTGACGACACAGTCCCCGCCCGCATAAATGTCGGGGTCGCTCGTCTGGCAATACCCGTTGATGACGATGCCTCCCCGAGGATGACAGGCAAGCCCGGCCTCTCGGGCCAGCTCATCGTTGGGGCGGACTCCCACGCCCACCAGCACGAGGTCAGCCTCTACCGTTTGCTTGTCCGTCTGGACGGAAGCAACTTTCCCCTCCTTGCCCTGCACCGAGAGGACCTTCTCCCCCAGGACGAGGCGAACACCCTTCTGGCGGAGCTGCTTGGCGGCAAGAGTGGCCATGTCGTAATCCAGAAACTGCGGCATGATCTGATCGAAGATCTCCACCATGGTGACTTCCAGACCTCGACGCACCAAGGCTTCGGCCATCTCTACACCGATATAGCCCGCCCCGATGATGACGGCCTTGCCCAGCTTCTGCCCTTCGATCTCTGCCACCATGCTCTCGGCGTCGTCAGGGTGCCGCATGTACCAGACATTGGTGAGCTCCAGCCCCGGGATGGGTGGCTGAATGGGCCGACTTCCCGTGGCGAGAACCAGCTTGTCATAGGGAACATCCCGCTCATCCCCCGTGTCGAGATGCTTCACACGGACCGTTTTGGCCTCCCGGTTGATACGGGTGGCCTCAAGCCGCGTCAGCGTCTTGAACCCCTTCGCTTTCTCAAAGAATGCGGCATCCCGCAGTACACCGACGGGCGTCTCGCTCACCATCCTGATTTCCGGATACATTCCCTCAACATAATAGGGGAGTCCGCATGCACCGTACGAAACCAGACGGCCACGTTCAATCATGGTGACATCCGCATCAGGGATCAACCGCTTCAAACGCGACGCACTCTTGGGTCCGCAAGCCACTCCACCAATGATCAAAACGCGGAGCTGATTTTCCATGACGCTCTTCTCCTTTTGGGTTGCCGGGATTGTTTTCCCAATGGAAACCGTGAATAAATTAACGTTTCTTGTCCTCTATGCTCCAGGAAGTCAATCGAATTGGCAGATGATCCTATCACAGAGTTGTAATGTAGTCTAGGAGCCTCCTCCAGAGTTCAGGCCACCCTTCTTGCCCTTCAGGGCTATAAATCCCTATGTAGTTCTACTTTCTCACATTCGGTCGTAAGTACCCGGAATTACTCAATGCGGCGCAAGCAATCTAAATCTAATAAATTCAATCACTTAGATGCTAATGTGACAAAGTAGAAGTAGGCAGGTGTCCGAAGGAGATTTGATTCCCCCCTTGAGGGGGGCAGGGGGGTGTTGTTGTCTTGCCCGGCAGAACTTCTTTGACGTAGTACCAGGTCTAAGTGCCTGTTATTGCTAACGGCTAACACAGCTGAACGCTCACGGATCTCATCCGTTTGGAGCATAAGGGGAGCAACAAAGGGACAGACATACCGGCGGATCAGGTGCGGCATCACTTGTCCCAATTCCATTGAATCGGATTATCCAGGATGAATATCGCTTCCGATACAGTTCATTTGAGAGTCTTGAGCACAAGGACGGATGTGCCTTCGAGCGCACGAACAAGCTTGACACTGACATCTCCCACCAGGAATTCTTCGGCTTTTGACATTTTTCTACGTCTTATAATAACAATATCAAACTTTCTTTCACTCTTATTGAATTGATCGATAATGCCATCGGTGACTGTTGGATACAGGTCAGAAGATACTCTAATTTCAATATTTTCTGGCAGGAATCCAATATCAACCAAGTCGTCCTTGGCCCGTTCCAGTATTCTCGTAAATTTGGACAATTCTTCCTCGGTAAACCCCTTGCCCATGAGCTCTTCTTCGGAAGATGCTTTCCGAAATATGTGAAGCAACGTAATATGGACATTCTCAGCACATAAAGGCATTGAGGATAAATACTTTATTATCAGTTCAGAGCTTCCTGTATCTCTTAAAGGTATAAGAACAGAGACATCGTTCACTATATTTCTCCAATCATTCATATGACGATTATATTTTAGTTTATTATTTACTAAATACTTATTCCTCTAAGCATTCTCAAAGGAAGGCTTTCTATAGCAATCTTAACTTGATCGAGAAAGTTTTTGAGGCCGTTGTATTCTAGTACAAGGCCTAAATGCTCTGCTATGACGCACATAGAGTTTAGATCTTCGTCATGAAGTATCCAGGGCTCTGCATTGTATATTTTTATTAATCCAATGACATCTTCATGAAATTTAATGGGAACCGACAACATGGACACAATCCCTTCCTTGATCGCTTCCTCAGGATATTGAATACGGGGATCTTCGCGGAAATCACTGAAAAAGACAGGTTTTCCGCTCTTGAATTCTGAAAACCGTTCATCGACGTATATCGGACCCTTCGTCTGATAAGATTCGCTGATTCCATAACTGCTCACTCGAAATAGCTGCTTCTCCCTTTCATCGTAGAGGAATATGCTTGAACCCTTTACTTTAAATGATTTACTAATCATTTCAACGAGATGACTGTTAAGCAGGTTGACATCAGAGTAGGTTGATATGGCATGGCTGATTGCCGCAAATTCCCGCAAAAAAATTCTCCTGTCCGGTTGCTGCATGAATTGATCTCCTGATGGAATTAATAATAATGGTTCACTGAACTACCGTTCCTCTGTCCGAGAAAAAATTTTTACTCGTTATTCCCATGGGCTTCAGAAGGGAATCCAATCGCTTAACTGATTTTATAAATCCCAGCACCAAACCTGTGGGAATCAAGGGGCAGGGTGAATACAACAGCTTACGATCACAACACAAAATTCTCAAGCCAGGGCAAATCCATGAAAATAAGCAAGAGGAAGAACATTTCACGAAGAGGTCTGCTGCATCACATGAGACATAAATTAAAATCTACAAAAGTCCCCAATGCCTGTCAAGAAACGTTTCGCGATGTTGACAAATGGGTCAAGATCATGAGCAAGTTAAGGTAGAGTTGATCTGTCGCCTCAGTTGGGTGCATACTGTCCCTGTCGTCAGAGTCCATACCATTCGTAACCGTTCCCCGCTGAAGAAAGAGCCCTTTATATAACGGATGGGATCGATCAGGTCGATCGACATCCGACCAGGTAAAAATCCGGTTCGGAGCATCCCTAATCGAGAGGAAGAGATGTCGACTGAGAGTGACGCATCCACACCTGAAGACCCAAAGGTAGTATTCAGAGCACGGGGAGTGAGCAAGAGCTACGGCATGGGTGAAGTGGAGGTGGTCGCCCTCCACGACGTGGACCTCGATCTCTATGCCGGCGAGCTCGTGGTGCTGCTCGGCCCTTCGGGCAGCGGGAAATCGACCCTGCTGAACATCCTGGGAGGACTGGATGTGCCGACGAAGGGCGCCGTCCACTACCGCGACCACGACCTCAGCACTTTCGACGATGCCGCCCTCACCCAGTACCGCAGGGAGCACATCGGCTTCGTCTTTCAGTTCTATAACCTCATTCCCAGCCTGACGGCGCGGGAAAATGTGGCGTTGGTCACTGAAATCGCTCAGCATCCCATGACACCTGAAGAAGCCCTGCGTCTGGTGAGCCTGGGGGAGCGTATGGACCACTTCCCTGCACAGATGTCCGGAGGAGAACAGCAGCGGGTGGCCATCGCGAGAGCCATCGCCAAGCGCCCCGACGTGCTGCTCTGCGACGAGCCGACGGGCGCCCTTGACGCCCAAACGGGTATCCTGGTACTGGAAGCCATCGACCGCATCAACCGGGAGCTGGGAACGACGACGGCCGTCATCACGCACAATGCCATCATCTCGGAAATGGCCGACCGGGTCATCCTCCTGTCGGGCGGGAGGATCGCCGACATCCGACGCAACACGAAAAAAACCGCGGCACGAGACCTCGCCTGGTAGCCCTCATGAAAGCCCTCCATCGAAAACTCGTGCGCGATCTCCTGCAGATGAAAGGGCAGGCCTTCGTCATCTCCCT
>JAVEVM010000313.1:0-5170 GCA_034005055.1 Desulforhabdus sp.
GATACCGGTGTCTTCAATTTCAGCCGTGACTTTTCCGTTCTTGTAACTGGTGCGCAGAATTATCCTGTCTGCCGATCCGGTTTGACCATGCCGGTCCCGTTTTGCTTCCACGGCATCTCTGGCATTGATCAATAAATTGATGAAAACCTGTTCCAGCCTGTTGGGGTCTGCCATGATGGGCGGAAGATCGGCAGCCAAATATTTCATTACATCGATATCTTTCAGCTTGAGCTGTTGGCTGAAGATCCCGACGGCCTGTTCGAGAACTGCATTCAGCTGGACTTCTTCCTTCTTTGCCTCGGACTTGCGCCCGAATATGGTGATGTGATTTATAATTCCGGAGGCCCGATCGACGTGGTTATCAATCTCCTCAATCATCGCCCTTAAAACGTCGTTCTTTAGCGGTTCGCCTTTTTTCATCCAATTGAGGAGAAAACTGCTGGCGGTTTTAATGACGGAAAGGGGCTGTTTCAATTCATGCGCAACCCCGGTTGCCATTTCTCCGAGGGTGGCCATTTTGCTGGCCTGTATCAATTGCCGCTTGATCGAAAGTATTTTAATCGTATCGCTTGCGGCCACCAGCAGCGCTTTCTGGTCCATGTATTCGAATGGAGCCACCCGCATATTGGCGAAAATTGCTCTGCCGTCCTTGGTGAGCTGTCGCACATGGATCAAGGTACTTGAATTTCTCAACTCCAGAGCATAATTCTGGTGCTCGTCCTCCTCGAAAAAGCGTAGAAAAGAGGTGCCGCGTACCTCCTCTTTGCTGTATCCATAGATCTCTTTGATACTCTCATTGCAGTCAAGAATGATGAGCTTCTTACGATCGAGCACAAAAACCGGGTTGGGAATATGATTGAACAAAAGCCGGTACCTCTGTTCGCATTCTTTAGCACCTATCGAGTTGTCATGGCTTGCGGCAGGATCGACTTTGAGGTTCATCTTTCAGAGCTTCTTCTTTCTGCAGTTAATCATTGACGGTCGCTTGCAGCAGATCCACTGACGCTGCCGCCTGTTCGTAAATCCCTGCAATGGATAACCAGCCCTATTCTTTGGTTCCCTTGAAGTACGAGGGTGGCGGACAAAAGTACCGGTACTCGTTCGCCCGTCACGCCGACAAGGTGCGTGCGAAAGGGAAACATCCGCTGTCGGCCTTCACTTTCGATAGAAGCAAGGCGGCTGATAAATTTCTCGAATTCTTCGGATGCGTATAACTGGGTCAGTTTCATTTTTCCGATCACGCTGACTTTATCGTAGCCAAGCATAATCTCCATGCTTTCATTGAAAATGAAGAGATTCAATTCCTTATCACAGGCCACAAGCCCGTCAATGGAACTTTCAATCAGAGTTTTCTGGAAGAGGAATGTCCGTGCCAGCTCCTCCATGGTATCCATCCATTTTTCTTCCAGGATTTTGGTGTAATTCTTGAGGTCCTTGCGCTTTTCATAGCGCTCTTTGGCGCGTTGCAGTGCTTGTGTGAGCGTTTCGTCGTTGACCGGTTTAGTTACAAATCCGGTGGCATCGAGCTGCATTGCTTTCACTGCAAGTGCTATTTCGGTAAAGCCGGTGGAAACAATCACTTCTTTGTCCGGGTCCAATTCTTTGATTCTTCTAAGGACCTCCAAACCGTCAATCCCGGGCATACCGATATCGGTGATCACGATTTGAGGAGATTCGGTCTGACACAGCTTGATACCTGATTCGCCGTCGGCGGCCGTCACCACGGTGTAATCAGCAGCTTGCAAGGCGAGCGCCAGGACTTTTCTGATCCCCGGATCGTCATCGATTAACAAAACCTTCCAATTATCTATCATTTCAACCCATCCATCCCATTGCCGGGTTGCTTCTGCAAACCTCGTCCACGAGCAAACGGTTGTCCTTTTCTTGCGCTAAAGCTTTCGAGCATCTTTTGGCTCTACATTCAGCTTTCCATTTTAGCAGAAATCTCATCTGTCGGCAGCAGGGCGGAGCGATCAAAAGCAGCACGACAGGGCCGATCAAACAGATGTATGCTGCTGATTTCAGATCCATATTCAGATTCTAGAAGGTAGGCCGATGCAAAAGCATCAGTGCGATAACGGGCTTGTAAATCAACTGATTCGAAGCGAGGGGAAGCGCTAAAGATGCGAAAGCTACGCTTGCGCTAGAGTCGGTCTGTCGAACATGCATGATGGAGTGTACTCTGCCCATGAATCCTTGCTGAGCAAAACGAGCTAACTCCTGCAGTGGGACACCTGTGCCAATGTAGAATCGAGTGCTGCAGCAAATTTCCTTCGATCGATCGTGCCAAGCTCTGCGGGTCCTCCCTGTACGAGGCCCGCAGAACGCAGATTTTGCATGAAACTACGAGGCGACAGGCGCTCTCTTACGTTTGCTGATGTGTACAGATCTCCACGGGGATCAATGGCAAGAGCCCCTTTTTCCACAACGTCAGCCGCCCCGGTATTTTTTCAATAGATTTGTCCGCTTCCAGTCTTCCCCCTGGTGCCCCCCGTGGCAGCTTTGCTCTTATGCACTGCGCGCTTTTGTTTGGCGGGTGAAGATTTTGCTCCGACTCGTCCAACAGGCTTACCAGTTGACGGTTTTGAGTTAAGCGTTTTTGTTCTTGAAGCTACTGACAGCGGTCGCTTCGGTTCGAATCCGGGAATGATCTGCTGCGGCAGGCACTGGCCAATGTAGCGCTCGATGCGGCTAAGACATGCGCATTCGCTTTGCGAGGCGAAAGAAATGGCAATGCCGGATGCTCCGGCCCTGCCGGTACGGCCTATTCTGTGGACATAATCCTCGGCAAATTTAGGCAGATCGAAATTGATCACATGGCTCACACCAGCCACGTCCAAGCCGCGTGCGGCAACGTCGGTAGCAACCAACAGCCTTATTCTGCCGCACCTCAGATTGTTGATGGTCCGATTGCGCGCGCTTTGTTTCATATCCCCATGCAATGCGGCTGCCGAGTGCCCCTGTGCATGAAGTCGCCGCGCCAGGTTGTCGGCGTCTCTGCGGGTTGCCGAGAAGATGATGGCCTGCTTCAGACTGCGATCGCCGACAAGGTGCTGCAGCATGCGGTTTTTATGCTGAATGTCGTCAACCACATGCAAGCGTTGTTCAATGTGCTGATTGGGGGCCTGTGTCGCATCGATTTGAATGCGCACGGGTTGTTTCAGTAACCGCTCCGCAAGGGTGATCACTTGTCTGCCCAGAGTCGCTGCGAACAGCAAAGTCTGACGCTTTTTGGGGACCGCGGCAGATATCTTTCGAACATCGTCGATGAATCCCATATCCAGCATGCGGTCGGCTTCGTCCAGCACGAATATCTCGACTTCAGCCAGATCGATGCGACCGCGATCCATCAAGTCGACCAGCCTTCCGGGGGTTGCGATGAGTAGATCCGGCTTTCGGGCCAGGGATTTAAACTGCTCGGTGTAGGGCATACCGCCAACGATCACTGCGCCCTTAAACGGGAGGAACTTGCCATAAGTGTGAGTAGCTTGAGCGATCTGGTCGGCCAGCTCCCGAGTAGGGGTAAGCACCAGGACGCGCGGCCCTTTTCTGCTCCCTGAAGCACCTTCCCATAAGCGCTGCAGGGCGGGCAATACGAATGCTGCCGTTTTGCCCGTGCCGGTTTGAGCGGAAGCGATCAGATCGTGTCCCGCCAGAGCTTCGGGGATAGCCTTAGCCTGAACTGGTGTGGGGAGGCTGTAGCCGCAAGCAGTGGTCGCTTTGAGGATGGGGGGTGCCAATAACAGCTCTGCAAATGTCATAAAAAAGAATCCTTATCATTTTTGAAGTGAATTGAATATTCCGCCCAGAAATCCTCCAAGCAGTTAAGCGCACGCAGCCAATATGCCGCCCAGGGCCGACAGATCTGTTTTGAGATTGCAATAATAAGGAGCAATCGCTTCAAATCGGTAACTGCCCGTCACGGTTGGCGTGATTACCACATCGTCGCCAACCTGGCATGCTGTCGCTGTTTTCAAGAAAGCTGAAAGCAGGGGGGTTAGAGATCGATGAAACCTGGTCGGTGGGTTTCTGGAACCCGGGCGTCCGATGAATATCTCTCAGCAAAACGCCCGACAAAGGTGGCGAATTATACAAGTACGTTCGAGAAAGTCAAGCGATTGCCGGGTGGAGTTTATTCAATTTGGACAGAGCAGGGTTTCAGAGCCGCCGGATTGGAAGCTCGGAACAGCTGCCCTGGGCAATCGCTGAATTCTGGACAGGCTCATTGGAATATTAATTGACGCTTTTCTAAGATGCACTTAGTATCGAGGCTACCAGTCGCCGTTTGCCAAAGAGATCTTGATGAAGTAGACGGGCGAAGCAACAGCTGCGGTATGCAACAGCAATCCTAATGACCGGCTTGCCGGCCCGGAGCCAGGGAGGTCCTAATTTGAGCCTTATCACCGGAAGATGGTGCTTCATTCTGTTTGTTTGTGCTCTTTTGAGCAGTTCCTGTGCCCCACTGATAGCAACGCAGCGCATACCCGTATCGACAAATCCCTCCGGCGCAATAGTGCTGGTGAACGGTCAACCTTCATGCAACACGCCTTGCAGCGTAGAGCTTGCCCGCAATCAGGACCATATTTTAACCATGCAAAAGGATGGATATCAGCAGCAGGATGTGACTGTCAAAAGAGAATACCAGACTCAGAAAGCGCTGCTTAACGCGATCAACTCCGGTTTTAACACCGGCACTTTTTTTAACGACGCAGCGATGGGCTTCAATAGCGCGGTGCAGTCCCTAAACAGGCAGCAGGCAACTGGCGAAGCCTATATCCTGGTCCCGACGACGGTGACGGTTACACTCGTGCCCAATGAAGGTTTTCCGAGACGGAGCACGGAATCGGAGGCTGAGAAGACACTTCAGACCGACATTTCGCCGATCCAGTTGATGGTGGAAAGCGATGAGCAGATGCTGGAAAATGCACTCGAAATGTCGGGTACAGGCCGTTCGGTACTGTGGACCAACGACCAGACGGGAGTTTCTTTTGCCGTGGAGCCGGAGGAAGCCGATGCGCTAAACGGTACCATTTTGCGATATTTTAGGATCGGCGCTCGAAGGGGCCCCGAACAAGTGGCGGGACGATACCCAGCCTACCGAGTCGGACGTGGAGAATCGGTAATTGGAGAGCTTCCCCAGGCGCCGGAATCGACTCGATCCACACCGGCA
>JAVEVM010000314.1:0-5168 GCA_034005055.1 Desulforhabdus sp.
TGGTGCACCAGCGCACGGACGGGAAGAAATGGTATCAGATCCTTGCCGACGAAGCGGGCATTCAGCAGCTACCGGATGAGAATCTGGAAGCCAAGAGAAGCCAGCTGGAGCGTGAGCTTAAACGGCCCCCCACGGAACAGGAGCTTTGCCTGTATGTGCAATTTCCACGTGACGCCCTAAACTATTTTCGCTTTGAAGAACAGTTTGGAAAAACCTGGCTCCTGCCTCCGGATATCTGGTTCAAGCGAGGCGGCTTTGAAGACGGTACAAGAATAACACTGCCAGACTATGACGGTAAGACTCACTACATCGATCTGGTGTCAACTCGGCGCCTTGGCGACCTCGCGTACACTTCGCTGCTGGTGGACTATCATTTCCAGACCTTTAGCACTCCCCTGCGCACGAAAAGCCTTTCACAATAGCAGTGTTTCTACCTCAAAACCGCACACCGGAAGCATGCCGCGGTGCTGCTCGGTTGTCTTTTAAGCATGACCGAGCAAGCGCATCCGCTCCTCTGCCGCTGCAATCCGCTCCTTTTCCAATTCAGCTCGAGCCTGCCGAAGGTCTTCCAACTCGCTCAGCGCACTGCGATGCTCCTGACTCTGCGCTCCCGGCCCTTCAGCCAATCGGTCGATCCGCTTTTTCAGATCTCTCGCTTTTCCGCTCATTTCCCGAATACGCGCCAGGATAGCTTGCTCCCTTTGGGTGAATACAGTCCGGCGGGTCCGGCAATCGTACGAATCGGTTGCCGTCGCTGTTTCGAACCCACAACAATCGCATTGTTCGGCCATCGGCATATTTCCATTGGATTCTTCCTGAATCATCGAGCACTCCTCGTTTCCTGAATGTCGCAATAATGTTCTCTTATGTACAGCTCCGTAACCCTAATTTAATCAACGACAATCGGTTGCGGAAGTGCCTGTCACGCTTGTTTTGCTGAACCGATCGGTTCGGCAAGGCACCAACGGCTCAGCGCGCGATCATGGCGCGCATCATATCGCCGGCGTTCTCGGCATGGTTGGCAACATTGCCCATGTACTCCACCAGGCGCGCCAGATGAAAAGCAGAGGTGGGATTTTCAAATGGATACGCGAGAATGTTAGAAAGCAGCTCCCGTTCCACCTGATCGGACTCGAACTCGTATTCTCGGATCAGCCGGATCTCTTTTTTGACCTTCTCCCTTTGCTGTTCGGAAAAGTTCGAAAAATAGCTCTCGGCAGAAGAAACCAGAGGATACACGGCTTTGAGAACCTCGTTGACCTTTTCTACCAGGAGCAAAAGATCATCCACCATTTCATCGGGTATGTCGGTTTTGCGGTAGGAAAGCCAATGTAGAGCGTCCTGTACGGAATCGAGAATTTTATCCTGTTCGCGCAAATACCAGATGAGCTGAAATTTATCCATCGGCATCAAGATCCCTCGCGGCAGGTGTCCGCGAATGTTCCGTTTTACATGGTCGCCCTGATTCTCGAGAATGGTCACCTGGTTGTGGTGTTTTTCAAATTCCTCCGGATTTTCGTCGAGGTAGGCTATCAAGGCCAGTCGAAAGATGGGGCCGGCCTGGCGGATATAGTCGGCGTGCCGCAGCAGACCTTCAAAGGGTGATTGACGAAATAATCTCAACAGAGCTGTACGCATAGATCTTCTCCAACGGCTTATAAGAAAATTGCCTCTAAAATCTTGTAAATAAGCATACAAGGTAAAGCTGCGAGTGGCAACGTAATGATCCAGTACAAGGTTATTTTCCCGACCACCTTGAAATCGACTGCCGCCAACCCGCCGGCGAGGCCCACACCGATTACGGCCCCTACCGCCGCGTGGGTGGTGGAGACCGGAAGACCCATTTTGGACGCCAACAGCACCGATGTGGCGGTCCCAAAATCAACCGAGAAGCCGCGCGTATTCGTTAGGGTGGTGATTTTAGATCCCAGCGTTTCAATAACCCGGTAGCCCCAGGTGAAAACCCCGATGGCAATGAAGATCCCGCCCAGCACCAAAACGAAGAGCGGAACCGGAATCTTCTCCGTCAGCGAGTGGGTGTTGTAGATGATGTAGATACCGGCAACCGGTCCAACAGCGTTGGCAACATCATTGGCACCGTGTGCAAGCGCCACATAACAGGAAGTCAAAATTTGAAATTGCTTGAAGATCTCTTCGACCCCTTCCTCCTCGACTTTCTTAATGGCTTTTGCCAGCCATGATTTTGCCAGGATACCAGTCACCGCTGCGATAACCGCCGAGCCGATCAATCCGGATCTCACGTCGACCTTCAGGGTCTCTCCGAGAGGCGTTTTGGTTAGAAGCGAGACCATGATGATAAAGATCGTGGTCCCCAAAAAGAGAGGGGTCCATTTAAGAGCTGCCAAAAAAGGCTCCGACCGGCGGAGGATGTTTCGCCGAATAACCACAAAAATCAGATAAGCGAGCAATCCTGCAAAAACCGGGGAGATGATCCAGCTTATCATAATCGCGAGAATTTTTGCCCACTGGATTGCCTTCAAACCGCCGGCAATGATGCCAAAGCCTACAACAGCGCCGACTATGGAATGTG
The DNA here is from genome assembly GCA_034005055.1 of Desulforhabdus sp. Classification (GTDB taxonomy): domain Bacteria; phylum Desulfobacterota; class Syntrophobacteria; order Syntrophobacterales; family Syntrophobacteraceae; genus Desulfoferrobacter. Next base: position 2,552 of record JAVEVM010000314.1, read on the forward strand.
TGGTTGAGACCGGCAATGAGCTCCAGGTGGCAAAAAAAACCCAAAAAGCGGCCGATAAGAGGGCCGGCAGCAAACCGAGCATCAACACGCGCGGGTCGGTGAGAGTCTGCGAATCGAGGATCTTGTGGAGAATCGTCGAGGTGACATGAGAACCGATCACGGTGGCACCGACAAAATCGAGCGTCCCGCCGATAATGACCGCCTGGCGCAGCGTAATGGCTTTGGCGCCGACCGCCGAGGCCATAGCATTGGCTACGTCGTTCGCACCGATATTCCAGGCCATGTACACCCCTGCCAGAATCCCCAGGATCAGTATGATCTCAAACATGAAATCCCTTCCACTCGAAGAAAGAGTTCGGCAAGCCAAGGTTGGCCGGCGCGAGGGGATCTTTACAGATCCACCGCATCGATGTCAAATGTTACAAATAGGCAGCGAAAACTATAATAGCAATCTTCGAGTTGTTATCTCGGCAAAATTTAGTGAAAATGTCACACTGCTGTAACAAAGTCTTCATTGTTTCGTCACTCGCGCATGATCCATATGTTCGATCTGTTTGGACGGGAGCGGGATATGGCCGGAACGAGTGTTTTGATCGTAGAAGATGAGACCGATATCCTTCAACTTTTGAAGTACCACGTCGAGGCTGCAGGCTTTGATGCTTTGACAGCCCAGGACGGTTATGAAGCGCTGAGCCTGGCGAAACGCCAGTTGCCGAATTTGGTTTTGCTGGATTTGATGATTCCCGGACTGGATGGATTCGAAGTCTGCAGAGAGCTCAAGCGAAATGCCGAGACCAAGCATATCCCCATCATCATGCTGACCGCCAAAGGCGAAGAAATTGACCGCATCGTCGGGCTCGAGCTCGGCGCCGACGATTACGTGGTAAAGCCTTTCAGTCCAAGGGAGTTGATCTTGCGCATCCGGGCCGTGCTGCGCAGGTCCGAGGCGGAAGGGAGTCCCGAGGCGATCTGGCAGGAAGATGAACTGCGCGTCGATCTGGAAGCCCACAAAGTGACCGTAGATACGGAACAAATTGTGCTCACCGCAACCGAATTCAAACTGCTGGTGGTATTGATTCGCAGCCGCGGCAAGGTCCAAACCCGCGATCAGCTCCTGGACAAAGTATGGGGCTATCAGTTTGAGGGCTATGCCAGGACGGTTGATACTCATGTGCGGCGTCTGCGTCAGAAGCTCGGCCGTTATTCCAATCTGGTCGAAACGGTGCGGGGTGTAGGCTACCGCTTCAGGGACTAATCAATGAAAAACCTCTTTTCTTCCAAAATGAGAATACTGTGCTGCTTCTGGCTCGTGCTTCTGGCTGCGCTGCTCCTGGTGTGCTGGTTCTATTATCAGAGCCTGAAAAAAGAGCTCTCCTCAGAGGCTCAAAAGCGCGCTGACCAGAGCCTCCACCTGGTCCATTGGATGCTGGGTCAGAAGGAGGGTATCGAAAGAGCGGACCAACTGCACAAGTATCTGACCGATCTCGGCAGGGAAATGGGATTTCGCATCACCTACATCGCACCGGGCGGGCGGGTCACAGCGGATTCGGAGGTGCCCTATTCGCATCTTGACAGCCTCGATAATCATGCCAGCCGCCCTGAAGTCATACAGGCACGATCGCAGGAAACCGGTTTTGCGACCCGCTTCAGCCGCACTTCCCAGGAAGAATTGATCTATTTGGCAGAAACCATCTCGTTGAACAGTTCGGCCGCGCCGGGCGTTGTGCGGGTTGCTATTCCTTATTCGCCGTTCAAGAGCCGCTTCAATCGCCTGAGCAAAGTTTTTATCGTCACCGTATTGCTCGCCTTTGTGGTCATAGCCGCGATCAGCTATGCACTGATTCGCCAGTTGGATAAGCCCATTCAAACCATGATTGCCGCCACAGAGGCAATCGGGCAAGGGGATTACCGGCAGCGAGTGCGCTTCCAGCCCGGCCATGAGTTCTACTTGCTCGCTAGATCGATTAACACTACAGCGGAGTTGATCGATCGGCAAATTCAGACCATCAGCGAGCAAAAGCAGCAGCTGGAAGCCATCTTCAACGGAATGAAAGAGGGCTTGATGGTGCTCGATTCACAAGGCAAGCTGAAAGACCTCAATATGGCGATGGCTGAGATCATCCCATTTGCGGTCCAGAATATAGGGCGAAGGCCGCTTGAGGCAACGATGAGCCTCGATCTGCAAAAAGCCTGCGATCATGTTCTTTCCAACAGCGGCGGCGATTCGGGCGATTATCCTCACTCGCTGCAAATTGCGTTAAGAGGCGGAGAAAGCATCTACGACGTCACTATCGTGCGACTTGCCGACGGCTCGGGAGGAGCCGGTGCGATTGCGGTTTTTCATGACATCAGCGAGCTCAAGCGATTGGAGAAAGTTCGTCAAGACTTTGTGGCTAACGTTTCTCACGAATTGCGAACCCCTCTGACTTCGATAAAGGGCTACACTGAAACCCTTCTTTCACAGCAGAGCCCCGATCCGGAAGCTCTTTTCTCCTTCCTTCAGGTCATTCTGAGAAACACCGACCACATGGTCAAGATGGTCGATGATCTTCTTCAACTCGCCAGGTTGGAAGCACAATCGGGTCAGACGCAAACGGCGGTCGTCGATGCCGTAGAG
>JAVEVM010000315.1:0-5161 GCA_034005055.1 Desulforhabdus sp.
CTTGTCCAAGGTTTACATCCACATCATCTTCTCCACCAAGAACCGGCAAGATCTCCTGGCAGATGGAAAAGTTCGCAAGGAAATGCACGCCTACCTTGCGAGCATCCTGAAAGAATACGACTCCCCGGCCTTGCTGATCGATGGAACGGGAGATCATGTTCATATTCTTTGTACACTCTCACGAAATATCACCTTGGCCAAGATCGTAGGTGAGACAAAACGCAGCTCTTCCAGGTGGATCAAGACCAAAGGCCCTGGATTCACTCGATCTCAATGGTAAAACGGATATGGAGCGTTCTCCGTGAGCTTCTCGAATGTTCATGCTGTGCGCAACTACATTGCCTGTCAGGAGGACCACTATCAAAGGATGTCATTTCAGGATGAATTCCGTGCATTCCTGACAAAACATGGCGTGGAATTCGATGAGCGGTACCTTTGGGATTGAGCAGGAGCAACGCGGGAGGTCTTTATGTAACCCTTTCAGGGTATGGGTGGTTTCATGCGGCCTCATACTCAGGGTGGCGCTACGCTGACCCTGGGCTGATGTTATGTAACCCCTTCAGGGGAAGAGCATAATCAATGTGAGGCATCAGTCGGCCCTGCTCGGTCGGTGAACCAAAATGGGATCAATTCAGATTTCTTGTTTCAGAATGGTTTTCATCACCCCAGTCCTGGTCCGCTTCGGCTGAAGTTTTGTCGTGATGATCCATCGCTCGCCTTTCCTGGAAGATTCAAACTTGATGAAGAGGGGATTATAGCCGAAGCGGAGAGCTTTTCCCATTCCACGCAAGGGGCGTTGGCGCTAACCTAAAGGATGGGGTGGCAAGCATCGGCCGATTGGGTTAAAAAGCTCTGTATTCTTGATGCTCATAGGAGGATTCGAACAAGATGGGTTTAATCAAAGTCGATAGAGAAAAATGTGAAAAAGAAGGCATCTGTGTAGAAGTTTGCCCGATGGGGATTCTTTCCCTCGACCCCGACAACGGACCGGGCCTCCTGCCCGGTACGGCACACTTTTGCATTGGCTGCGGACATTGTGTTGCAGCCTGTCCGCATGGTGCCCTGGACAATGTGCGCAACCCGCTCACACGGCAGCCGCCGCTGGAGCACTTTCCCGTTGTCGAGCATAAGGAAGCGCTCGCATTTTTGCGGTCCCGACGCTCCATCCGCTGCTATAAGGAGGACCCGGTGCCGCGTGAACTGACCCTGCAACTTCTTCAAGCAGCGCGATATGCCCCTTCCGGCCATAATTCCCAGGGGCTCGGATACATCATCGTGACGGGCCGAGCGGCTCTGGATCATGTATGTAAAATTGTCCTGGACTGGATGGCAGAGATGGTTCAAACCCAACCTGAACTGGCTGCACGCTTGCACATGCCGGGAATCATTAAGGCTCACCAACGAGGAAGCGACCGGATTTTGCGAAAAGCCCCGCAGGTGATTGTGGCGACGGCGCCAAAAGAGCTTAAAGCCGCATGGATCACCACTTGCCTGGCGCTCGAGTACGTGGAGCTCTATGCCACCAGCCTCGGCCTGGGAACCTGTTGGGCCGGTTTTGCTCAGATTTGTGCACAGCAGTATCCCGCTCTTCCTGCATTCCTGGAAATTCCCGAGGATCGCGTCATCACCGGCATGATGATGGTCGGGTTTCCCAAGTATGCTTACAGTCGAATGCCTGAGCGCAATCCACTTGAAGTTGCGTGGTTCAGCCGAGAGTGAACGGCTCTCGGGCTGCGGCCATAAGACCCTGAAATGAGGTTTCCATGTTTAAATTCATCCATGCCGCCGATATTCATCTGGACAGCCCGTTGCGCGGTCTGGCGCGCTACGAGGGGGCTCCGGTTGAAAAGATTCGAGGAGCTACGCGGCAGGCTTTAAAGAACCTGGTTGATTTGGCCATCACCGAAGAAGTGGACTTTTTGCTCATTGCCGGTGACCTCTATGACGGCGATTGGAAGGACTACAATTCCGGACTCTTCTTTGCCGCCCAGATGACCAAACTGAGAGAAGCGGGCATCAGGGTCTTTATCATTGCCGGGAACCATGATGCCGGCAGCCAGATCAGTCGACAACTGCGCATGCCCGACAACGTGGTGCGACTTTCGACAAAGAAACCTCAAACGATCGTCCTAGACCATCCTGGAGTGGCCATTCACGGTCAAGGTTTTGCCAGAGCCGCTATTACGGAAGACCTCGCATCCGCATATCCAAAGGCAATCAGCGGGATTTTCAACATAGGCATGCTGCACACCAGTGCGACCGGCCGTGAAGGGCATGAAACCTACGCCCCCTGTACGCTGGAAAAGCTGCTCTCGAAAGATTATGACTACTGGGCTTTGGGCCACGTACACAAGCGCGAGATGCTGTGCGACGACCCTCCAATCGTCTTTCCGGGAAACGTTCAGGGCCGTCACATTCGCGAAACCGGGGCAAAGGGATGTACTCTGGTGACGGTAGGCGGCGGTCGAGTGAACCTGATCGAGCACCGCCCCTTGGATGTGCTGCGCTGGTCCCTGCAGGAATTGGATGTCACCGGAATGGACAGCGCTGATGAAGTCGTCGATGCGGTCGGTTCCACAGTGAAGGGCCAGATGGACGATAGCGACGGGCGGCTGTTGGCACTGCGCTTGCGGATTTTTGGATTATGCAGGGCACATTCGGATCTCATGCTGCTCACCAACCGGTGGGTCAATGAAATGAGGATGGCCGCGACGGATATCAGCGGCGGCAATGTCTGGATTGAGAAGATCCAAATTCAAACTCAATCACGCTCAAGCCTTGATGAAATGAGGAGGCGGGACGACGCCGTGGGCGGCCTGCTGCGCTCGATTCAACGGCTCGGAGCAGATGATGCGGAATTTCTCTCGATACTGGATGAGCTCCAAGATTTCAGGCGCAAGCTCCCCCCCGAAATGCAATATGGTGACGATGCAATCGATCTGCATGATCCCGCCTTGCGCAAGGAGATCATTGAAGATGTAAAACAGCTTCTACTCGCCAGGCTGCTCGCGCAGCACAATTCCGTGAGATAGAGATGAGAGTCTTTGAGATCCAATTGATTTCATTCGGTCCGTTCACCGGCCATGTCCTTCGTCTGATGCCGGTCGCCAACGATATGCACATCGTTTACGGCCCCAATGAAGCCGGCAAAAGTGCTGCATTGCGTGCCCTGACAGCGCTGCTGTTCGGCATTCCCGTGCGTACCGCGGATAACTTTCTGCATGATAATCAGAATCTGCGCATCGGCGGCCGAATCAAGGATTCAGCGGGAGACGAGCTGTTTTTTGTGCGCCGCAAAGGTAGGAAAGACACGCTCTTGGATGAAAGTGGAAAGCCCATTCCCGAATCCATACTGGAGAGATTCCTGCAGGGTGTCGGTGAAGAATTCTTTACCAGTATGTTCGGAATCGGTCATGAGACGTTGATACGCGGCGGCGAGCAAATCCTAAAAGGTGGAGGCGTAATCGGTGAAAGCTTGTTCGCTGCCGGTATGGGCGGAACGAATATTCGGGACGTGATCAGAGAGCTTGACGATGAGGCCGGCAGACTCTTTCTTCCCAAAGGCAAAGTGCAGCTGATCGCGAGCAACTTGAGCGCCTATCGGGAGGCCAGGCAAACCAGCCTGCGGGCTTCTCTTTCCGGACGCGAATGGGTGGAGCACGATCAGGCTTTAAGAAGCAATCTATTGGAAAAGGAACGCATCGATTTGGAATTGCGCCGGCTCCAAAGCGATAAAACCAGGTTGCAGCGTCTGCAAAAAGCCCTTCCCGGAATCGCCGAGCGCAGAGAGCTCCTGGCCAGACTCGATGCGCTCGGCCAGTTCAAGATACTCTCGCCTTCCTTTGCCAAAAAAAGGCGCGAACTGCTTTCCAGCCTGGATAAGGCCAGGGAATCGGAAATGGCTGCCGCCGAGGCTCTGGCGAGAATCAAAACCAAAATAAGCACTCTGATCATCCCTGAAGGGTTGATACAGCAGGGGGAAATTATCGTTCAGCTGGTCGAACGGCTGGGCAGCCATCGGAAAGCATTCAAGGACTTGCCGCGTTTGCGCGGTGAAAAAGCCCAGCTCAAAACCGATGTTGACAGCATCGTGCGAGAGCTTCTACCGAATGGGGCGCTGGGAGAGGTTGAGAGTCTGCGGATCGCAGCCCCAAGGCGCGCCCGAATCAGAGAATTGGGGAACAGCTGTCACACCCTGCAGGACAGGGTGAGGATGGCAGCCCGGGAAGTCAAGAAGTGTGAAGCCCGGCTGGCGGTCCAAAAGGCGGCTTTGGCAGCCATGGATGCTCCGCGCGAGCCGGCGGCACTGCGATCGGCGGTATCGCGGGCGTTGCAGGAAGGGAAAATAGAACAAGAACTGTCGGCGGCAATAGAGGAGCTGAAGGCAGGGGAAAAGGTTGCAGAAGTCGAGCTGAAAAAGCTCGGCCTTTGGTCCGGTACACTTGATGAATTGGAGGCCGTGCCCCTTCCTTCTCCCGAGACCATCAATCGATTCGATCTGGCATTCAGCGAGCTTGACAGAAAGCTGCTTGGCGTTCAAGACCGGATCAAGCAATTGCAGACCCGACGAGCGGATTTGCAGGTCAAATTCAGAGCGCTGCAGTTAGCAGGACCTGTGCCGACCGAGCAGGATCTGGAAAATGCCCGCAGAAGAAGGGAGCAAGGCTGGAGACTGATTTGTCTGGCATGGCAGGAAGGTCTCCAGGATAACGCGGCGATTGAAAGCTTCGATTCTGAAAAGCCTCTAGCCGTCGCCTATGAAAAGAGTGTTTTCGATGCCGACCAGATAGCCGACCGCCTGCGAAGAGAGGCTGACCGGGTGGCGCAACAGGCCGGTCTCATTTCGCAGCTCAAGGGGTATACGGAAGAGTTGCAGGATCTTCAAGAAGGGGATCGAATTATCCGGGAAAAGATCGACCGATTGAGCCGGGAGTGGGCGGATACCTGGCTTCCGGCGGGAATTCGGCCGCTGACGCCCAACGAAATGCGCGCATGGTCTGCCAAACAGGAAAGACTGGTCCAGCAGAGTGCCAAATTGAAGGAGGGACGGAAGCGGATCGGTACTTTAAAGAACCGGATCGAACATCACGTGGCCACATTGACTGAATGTTTGAAAACGCTTGGCGAACTGCTGCCGGGATCTGAAGAAGCATTGGAATCC
>JAVEVM010000316.1:0-5156 GCA_034005055.1 Desulforhabdus sp.
GATTTTATGCGGGAAACGTGTAAGCGGTTAGATATCCCGTATATCTTCAAAAGCTCTTACGACAAAGCCAACCGCACATCCATTCAGTCTTATCGCGGACCAGGACTAAGGGCCGGCCTGGAAATCCTGGGGAAAGTTCGGGAGGAGCTCAAGGTCCCTATTTTAACAGATGTTCATAGTATTGCGGAAATTTTGGAAGCGGCAAGAGTTGTCGACATTCTGCAAATTCCCGCCTTTCTTGCCCGTCAGACGGATTTGTTGGTGGCTGCAGGAGAGACCGGCATCCCGGTGAACATTAAAAAAGGCCAGTTTCTGGCACCCTGGGATATGGTACGGGTGGTGGAAAAAGTGGCTCAAACGGGAAATAAAAAGATTTTGGTTACCGAGCGCGGCACTCAGTTCGGATATAATAATCTAGTAGTGGATATGCGTTCGATTCCGATTATGGCGGAAACCGGCTGTCCTGTGGTATTTGATGCCACCCACAGTGTCCAGCTGCCTGGTGGCATGGGAGCCTGCTCCGGTGGCCAAAGACAATTTGTAGCGCCGCTTGCCTGTGCCGCGGTAGCTGCCGGAGCCGACGGGGTTTTTTTGGAAATGCATGAAAACCCCGATGCAGCACTCTGCGATGGCCCCAACTCGACGCAACTTTCAAGTGTGCCGACTCTTCTGGAAACACTTGTCAAAATTTACCGTATGGTACGGCACCAATAGCAGTCTTGAGGGTTTATGAAAGGCAGATACGGAAAAACACAGCTCGTAAAAAATATAGGCGACGTTCTCAGGGAAAAAATCCTTCCGCTCCGTATGATCATTTTTGATGTGGACGGTGTCTTGACGGATGGGCGCATCATTTATAATGACAACGGCTCCGAAATAAAAGAGTTCGATGTTCAGGACGGGCATGGGATCAAGCTGCTGCAAAGAGCAGGAGGCGTTGAAGTGGCCTTGATAACCGGTCGTTACTGCAAGGCGGTGGAGCACAGAGCCGCAGCTCTTGGTATTGCCAGGGTCCATCAAAATATGAAACACAAATTAGACGCATATGAGATGATACTGCAGGAGACCGGCTTGACCGATAGAGAAGTGGGTTTTGCGGGTGATGATTTGATCGATATACCGGTCATGCGCCGGGTCGGATGGGCAGTCGCAGTGCCCAATGCGGCTAGTCACGTGATTCCTTATGCCCACTATGTGACCAAAGCCAGAGGCGGGCATGGCGCCTGCCGCGAGATTTGCGAACTGATACTGCAGGTTCAGGACCGTTGGGAAAGAGTGACGGAACGCTACTTTGGCAAAGGCAGCCAAGAGCAGAGAGCAGGCAGCTAGGCGGGCTTGAAGTTTGCTTCTTTTGAGAGGCACAAAGGCAATGAAGATCCAGGTAAAATCGCGCCATGTCATTATGTTGGCAATCGGCCTGACACTGGCTTTGGTGGTGGCCATGGGGATTAGGAAAGCGAAAACCCAGAAAGGGCAACGGATGGCTGCCGTCAGCGAGGGGCCTTCAGCCGAGATGAAGCTGACAGATATGGAATACACTGAAATGCAGAAGGGCCGACGAATATGGACTCTGAAGGCTGAAGAAGCCAAGTACTTTCAGGAAGATCAGAAAACAGCCCTGACCAGGGTTCGATTGGTTTTCTTCATGGAGGATGGTGAAGAGATTCATCTTCAGAGCCAGCAGGGAGTGCTGCACGCAGGCAGCAAAGATATTGAATTGTGGCATGCGGTCCACGCCGTGTTTCCAAAGGGCTATGAGCTGTCTACCGAAAGAGCCCGCTACGACCACAAACAAAATCTTATTTCTTCCGAAACTGCCATTTTGATAACCGGCCCGGATCTGAAGCTGGAGGGTAAGCACTGGAAGTACTTGATTCCGGAGCGTCGCGCGTTGTTGGGGGGGCGAGTTGAGGCAACTTTGGCTTCCGAAGCGGCTAAGCGAAATTGAAGGAACTGAAAAGCCATGAAAAGAGTCGGCGGTAAATTGAAATTTCGCATAATCATGGAATCTGCTTTACTGATCTGTTTTCTTGCCGGTACGTCCCAGTTCGGTTTGGCAGCCGATAAATCTTCAAAGCCTGATCCCGGTGCAGCTCAGCAAGGCTTGCTGCAAAACGATGCCCCTATCCATATTGCGAGCGACCGCATGGAAGTGGATCAAAACAACAAACTGGTGACCTTCGAAGGGCATGTGGTGGTTCAACAAAAAGAACTGACTATCACCGGAAAACTGATGAGGGTCTATATCCTACAAAAGGACATGGGTTCAGACTCGAGCAGGGCGGACCGGATCGACCGGATCGAAGTGGAAGGGGACGTTAAGATTTCTCAACAGGACAAAATTGCGACCGCTGACAAAGCGGTTTACTACCATGAAAAACAAAAAATTGTTCTAATAGGTAAGCCACAGTTTTCACAGGGACAGGATACTATTAAAGGACGCCTGATCACTCTTTATTTACCGGAACAGCGGACCGTGGTTGAAGGGGGAGAAAGCACGCCGGTTCATGCAGTACTTTATCCTGAACGGAAGGAGCAGTGATCTTGTCTCCGCCATCAGATCGGAAGAGACTGGAAGTACTTGATTTGGTCAAGGTCTATCAGGGCCGGCGGGTGGTGGACCATGTCAGTTTAGAAGTGCAGCCGGGGCAAATCGTCGGTTTGCTTGGACCAAACGGCGCCGGCAAGTCAACCACTTTTTACAGTGTGGTTGGCATCATTCGTCCCGATGGCGGGGCGGTTGTCCTGAACGGGGAAAACATCCTGCAGGTGCCAATGTATCTGCGGGCTCGGAAGGGTATCACTTACTTGTCCCAGGAGCCCTCGGTATTTCGTAAACTGACCGTTGAGCAGAATATTCTGGCCATTCTGGAAACCTTAAATATAGGCAAGCAGGAGCGCCGGTTGCGTTTGAAGGAGTTGTTGGCAGATCTGAACATCGCTCACCTGGCGAAGAACAAGGCGGATCGTCTGTCGGGAGGAGAGCGGCGGCGAGTGGAAATCACTCGGGCCTTGGTGACTCAACCCAGCTTTATTCTCCTGGATGAGCCGTTCGCGGGGATTGATCCGATTGCAGTCATAGAAATTCAGGGCCTCATACGATCGCTCAAGGACAAGGGAATTGGAGTCCTGATATCCGATCATAATGTCCGTGAAACCCTTAAGGTGTGTGACTGGGCTTATATCATGCACGAAGGAAGAATCCTGGAAGCGGGTGATCCGATCAGCATCGCGGGCAGCGATCTGGCCCGTCGGACATACCTGGGAGATCAATTCAGTTTATCTTAGTAGGATACGATAATGGCTCTGGAGCTGAGACAACAATTAAAACTAACCCAGCAACTCATCATGACTCCTCAGTTGCAGCAAGCGATCAAGCTTCTGCAGCTGTCACGGTTGGAACTCTTGGAGACCATCAATCAGGAACTGGAAGCCAATCCGCTACTGGAAGAGGTTCAGGAGGAGCTCGTTGAGACCGAAAAACAAGAGGCTGATGCCGAGGAATCCTTCAATGAAGTAGAAATTTCCGAAAAGATGCGGGAGGATTTCGACTGGGAGTCCTATCTGGATGAGTACAATACCGGAACTCCGGTCCTGATTGAGAAAGACCCCAACAGGGAATGGCCTGCGTATGATCACAAGCTGACTCTGCCCGCGTCGCTCGAAGGCCACCTGATCTGGCAGCTGAGACTCTCCGATATGACCGAATCTGAAAAAGAAATCGGCTCCTATATAATAGGCAATTTGAATCGAGACGGCTACCTGGAAGCCACCCTGGAAGAGATTGCCGAAATGGGGAGCGTGAGCACCGATGAAGTTGAGAAGGTGCTTGTGAAGGTGCAGCTCTTCGACCCTGCCGGAGTGGCCGCACGCGACTTGCGGGAATGTTTGCTGATACAGGCAAACAACCTGGGTCTGGTAGACGATCTGGTAGTAAGAATCATCCAAGATCATCTACAGTACCTCGAAACAAAGAACTATCAGGCATTGGTCAAGTCCTTGAAAAGATCGCCCGAAGAGGTCAAAGACGCGATCGAGATCATCCTCAACCTCGATCCGCGCCCGGGCAGCGCTTTTAGTGAAGAGTCAGTTCAATACATCAGTCCGGACGTCTATGTTCTAAAAGTGGACGGTGAATTTGTCATTTTGCTGAATGAAGATGGTATGCCCAAGCTCAAGGTGAGCTCCTATTATAAAGATGCTCTGAGTGCAGATGCTGTTTTGCCCGCTGATGCCAAAGACTACATTCAGACTAAGTTGCGGTCCGCCGCATGGTTGATTAAAAGTATTCACCAACGGCAGCGGACTCTGTACAAAGTCACTCAGAGCATTATCAAACTTCAGCAGGATTTCTTTGACAAGGGGATTGCTTTCCTCAGGCCCATGGTTTTGCGCGATGTGGCCGAAGATGTGGGTATGCATGAATCCACCATCAGTCGCGTGACCTCCAGTAAATACATGCACACACCACACGGGATTTTTGAGTTGAAATATTTCTTTAATAGCTCCATAAATAGCGTTTTGGGTGAAGCGGTAGCCTCGGAGAGCGTGAAGGATAGAATTCGGCAAATCGTCCGCGACGAGGACTCCGCAAAGCCATTCAGCGACAAGGAAATTGTCTCTCTATTGAAGAGGGAAAATGTCGACATTGCCCGGCGCACGGTGGCGAAGTACCGCGAGATGCTGGGCATTTTGCCTTCCAACAAACGGAAGAAATCATTCTGGGGTAGTTGAGCGTGAATCGACCCTGGAGCTCAGTGCTAAACGAATAACGATCAATGACGATCAACCTACAACGATCTGCGAATAACGAGGAATGAATAACGACATCACGGAGGTTAGCGAGAATGCAAATCAGTGTTACTTTCCGCCACATCGAGCCGTCGGAAGCTATAAGAGAGTACGCGGAGGATAAAATTTCGAGACTCAAAAGGTATGTCGAGGAGCCCATAGAAGCACATGTGGTTCTGAGTGTGGAGAAATTCAGACACATTGCCGAAGTTACGATAAAAGCAAACGGCATGGGGTTGAAAGGATCAGAAGAAACAGACGACATGTATTCGGCCATTGACATGCTGGCGGACACAATTGAGTCGCAGGTTAAGAAAAACAAGGAGAAGTTCCGCGGAAGAAAATCGACCAACGCCACAAGGGAT
>JAVEVM010000317.1:0-5136 GCA_034005055.1 Desulforhabdus sp.
TGAAGCAGTGCCTGCAGGTAAAGGTCCTTACCGAACAGGCTCATCTCGGCAGTGTGCCCTGCAAACCGCTCGACATCGCCCTGCTTGATTTTGGCACTTTGCGCAAGAGCCGCCAGGGTGACTGCGCGAATAGTTGAGCTCATGCCTTTGCTGTAAAAATCCGGTGTAACATCGCGCTTCAGCAAAGAAAGGAGATACTCATGCAGCCTTTCTTCGGTATTTTGCGGCGGCGCATGGCCAAAGTCGCGAAGCCAGCCGAAAGCGAGCGCCGTGTAGGCACTCAAATACGGGCTGACATATTCGTCCTTGGGCACATAGAAGGTCATTCCGCCGTTCGGTGCCTGGTATTCTGCGGAAAGCGCGAGGATATTTCCGGGCAATTGTTCACTTTCAGGCCAGACGAAGCCTTCGTTGAGGTAAGGTTTGAGCCTCTCGTAGATAGCTGCGGCAACCCCTACAGTAAGTTTTTGCTCCCAGCAGTCATATGGGTATTTGCTGAGGTATTGGAAGCTTCCTTCAATACCGCCAATCACCGTTGGCGCGGTCGTGATAATGAGCTCGCCTGAATCGGCGCGCATTGCCTCAGGGAAGGAGACCCGCTGCGCGGCCTTGTCTTCGATGGTGCTGCCGTAGGCTGCGACCGTCACCGGCGATTGTTCCTTTTGCACACTTAGAGCTGCTTGCAGGCCGTCCATGTCCATATCGTCCCCGGCGGTAACGGTGAAAATGATTTCGCCGTCGGCCGTTGTTCGGAGCGGCATTCGTACCGTGGCTCGTTTGAACGGCTCGAGTGTCAGCTGTTGTGTGCTCCTTACCTCGGAACGGCCGATCTCCGACTGTTCGCCCTGCTCGGACCGAATCGGGCCTCTGGCCTGCAATGCTATTTCCAGAGTGCGCGTATGCTCGGTTCGATTCAAGATGGTGAACCCGGCATCGAAGCTGTCTCCAGCAGTGACCTGATTTGGCAGGATTGGTCGAATTTCGGTTGACTGGTTGACTTTGAAAAGAGCGTCTCCCAATCCCATGAGATCTTCCGGGGAGGCCGCCATGGCAAGCACGCGCCAGCCGGTGAGATTATCGGGCACTGTGAATTCTACTCGGGCTTTGCCTTCCGCATCGACGGGCAGGGATGGATTCCAGTAGCTTACGAACTTGAAGATGGAGCGCATACTGAGATCAGGCCCGCCTCCACCTCCGGGATTCGCTCCTTTCTTCTCCAGTTTCTGTCGTCCCACGAGTTGCATGATGAGGTTGTAGTTGGCAAGATCCAATGAGTCCAGACTATAGAAGCCCTCATACGGATCGAAAGCGCTTTTGCCCTGCATCAGCAGGTCGAACACCGCTTCATCCAAAACCGTCACGGCGAGCTCTATGGGAGCAGCGGGCTCCCCTGGCACCGGGTGGCGCGGGTGTGCTTCAAGCTCCACCGTAACTGTATCCCCCGGCTTGTAGACTTCCTGCTGGGGCTTAACCAGTACTTCGATCTCCTTATACGGATCGTCAACCGGTACTTGCACGTAGCCCATGGAAAAGGCTGGCTTGCCCAGATCTTCGGCGTCTTCTGCCGCTGTTTTTTCAACTCGGGGCGACATTACCAAAACTGAAAGGTAAAATCCGGGGAGGTAGTCCGGTAAAACGGGCACTTCAATTATTTCGGTGCTGTTCTGGAATGTCTTGACCCAGCTTTGCAGCACACCAAAGCGCTCAACCGTTATCAGCGCTTTAGCTCCCGGGTACGGGTTCTGAGCCAGAAAACGGGCGGTTTCTCCAATTCGATACGTATTCTTTTCCGGGTAAACATTCATCATATTACCGGGGGTTGTCCGCCAGAGCACCTGTCCTCCGCCAACACACCAGCGCTCAATGGTGGTGGCTTGCACCCGTTCCAGACTGTCTTTGATTTGTGCAGTGATTCTGTAGCTCCCCGCACGCTTGGGTATGAATTCAAATTTTACCGGGTCCAACTCGGAAGTCAGTTGAAAGCCTTCCTCGTCCACCCATTCCTGCACATACTGAGTCACATAGGCATCGCCGGCATCTCTTACCCGCGCCGCTTTGGTTTCTTCCCGCTGCACCTTGAGAGCTATGGAGGTCCCAGCAGCCGGAGCTCCGTTATGATCGACTACTGCAGCCTGGACCACTGCCGGTTTGTCTTGCTCCAATACCCAGTCCTGTTGGAGCAAACCGACATAGCGATCTCTACCGATGTAGTCTGCCGTTGCACGATTGGCAACGAATTTGCCTCGATCGTCCCGCACCGCGCTTTCCATTGTGAGTCGACCGTAAAGTACCGAACTTTCTACCAGCTTGAATTCCGTTTCGAGCAGACCCTGATCGCTCAAGACTCCCTCCGTTTGATGCAGGGTTTGAGTGGGTGGGGTCCGTTGTTCCGAGCTTTCCAGAACGTCGAATTGAAAATTGCGCAGTTTGGGATTTTCGGGAGAGTACGTTTGTGCGTCCAGGATAGCCGTTACCCGCACCGCCGCACCGGCAAAAGGCCCGCCGGCATGCAGCGCGGCCTGCGTCGTGACCTTAACCTGGTCGCCCACGGCAAATTGTTTTCCGTTGAGGTCGACGGTCACTTTAAAAGGTGCGGGAGTGAAATCGCTCACCAGAACCCGCAACGGTTCCCAGGTATGATCGCTGAAAGGAGCTGAAAGCTCAAATCGGTACCATCCGACCGCGCCGTTGCTCGGAATGGAGAATTCACCGTCACAGGCACCGAACTCGGAGAGTTTGATCTCTTTCCGCTCAAACACCGCTTTGTCCATCGGATCGATCACTTTCAACGTGTATGCAGCGGCTTGGGAGGATTCGATGCCCGGAGGAAGAACAAACCGACGGTTGTTCTGGTCGCGGACGTAAATTTTGTACTCGACGGTGTCACCCACTTTGTAAATTCCCTGAGCCGTTGCACCCCAACTGCGAATATGCCCGTGCTGAGGACGAATCCAGTCGGGAATGTACTCCCGATTGGCACCTTCGGCATCCACGCGGAAATCATAGGTGAGGGGCATCACGGCAAAGTCGTCACCTTTTTGGCAACGCACGAACAGGCGTGGCTCGTCAGGTTTGTAAGCCCACAGCAGTTTCAGATCCGGATCGATTTTTTTTATCCCTGCCATTGAGGCGATACCGTCTCCGTCTGCTTCGCCTTCGGTCAGGACTTCCTGATTATCGCCGAAGTCGGCAAAGGTGTCCTTGCAGATTTTCACATTCACTCCGGGGACGGGTTGGCCGGTCTTGAGATCTGTTATCCAAACGGTCGTGTTGTAATGCCCGAGCTTCGCGTGGACGGCGAAAGGCGTAACCTGCGCAAAGAACCAGCCTTCAGACGAATCTTTGTCGGGGACCGGTGGAGTCGGAGTCAATTGCCCTGTCACAAGGCCAGAGCTCCGCCCAAGCAGATCGCGCACACCTACAGGAACTTTCGTGGGAACATCCAAGGCTTTGGGAAGCCCGATATCTTTAACTTGATTGGCTTGTTTGCCACCGGCATGGATAACGGCATAATTTGCCTGCATCTTATCCAGGTTGGTCACGGCCAGAGGCGCTTCGCTGTCTACGTCTGTCTCTAAAACCGCCATTGGCTTGAAGAGAAAAAAATCGGGCGGCAAGTGGCTGGTCTTAAAAGCTATCTCAAAGGCAGCCTGCAACGGCCGGTTGAATTCGTCTTTAATGCTTTCCACCCCGGCTCGGATGAGATAATCAGAATAGGGCTTTATATAATTTGGAAGTGAGATCGAGTAGGTTTCGTTTGCTTCATGAGGCGATGAGAGCTCTGAATAAGAATAGACATTCTCCCACGGATCGACCCCGGGTTGTCCGCTCTCCAGAGCCGGTTCGATGGCAATGGCTTTCTCCAATTCTTCTTTGAGCACCGGGCTGGAGAAGACCAGGGAAATTTCTCGCGCTGGATTGCAGCGTTGCCGAGAGGGTCCCTTCTCATTGATGCCTATAGTGAATTGCTCACCCTCCTTTGTCTCGCACTGAATCCCGATGAAGACGAACTTCGGAAAGGTGTGGAATTCATCTATTGTGCGCTTATCTACACTCGACTCTGGACCTTCCAGAGGAACAATGCCCGGCTCCACCTTAAGGCTCACCGACTGGGCGCCTGGAAGCTCTTCTTTCGGGCTGACCAGCCAGACCAGTCCTGTCTGGAAATCGGATGATTTCACGAAATCGGGATCATCGCTCAGCTCGGCCGCCACCCGCGTTTCTTTGCCGGTCTTGAAAAATAGATGCGCGGCGACCGATTCCTGTTGAACCGGCTGGTTAAATCGCACCCCGATCTGGGGAGAGCCGGGCGCAATCCAGGTTTTGAACCATGTGCTTGAAATCTTCGGACGCTCGGTTACGAATGTATGGGTGACTGTCTTGGCGAGAGTCTTCCCTTCCTCTGTGGTTATGCCGGGTTGCACCTTAACCTTGTAGCGGGTGGCCGGCAGCAGGGCGTTTTGTTCGTCAAGCTGGCATGCCAGCGTGGAGGAGTTGAGCCATCGCCATTGGCATTTCAGCCCAGGCTCAATGGCAATCGGTATCTCGTCGCTCTTGCGCTCCATGCGGCCAAGCGGCACAACCGGTCGGTCGAACTGAAAGACGATTTGCCGCCCTGTCGGAACATCTTCACCAGATGGAGAAATGCGCAGCAGTTGTAAAGAATCTTTACTCTTGCCGCTTGCAGCGGCCTGGCATGGAGAGCCGCCGGTTAATGGGCACAACATATAAATCAGCACAACCGCCGTTACCAGAAATAAAGGAAAACAGCGCCAATCAAGAGGACAACGGGATCTTCCTGGAAGTAACTCATCCGACATGCGCCCAACCTCCTTTAAATGGTGTAACCGTCTGCCCGAGCTCACGCCGGAGCCTTTGAACCCTGAATGGTTTCAAACTGTGCTGCTAGCCGATTTGACACATTGTTGAGCAAGCCCAGCCGGTCGCTCAATGTAGCGGTATGAGTGACTAATGTTAGGGCTTAGGGTAGGAGTTACTATGTTGTCCCCGTTCTCCCTCGACTAGCTTGTAAGGAAGCGTCATCAACCTGGTGATGGTTTTCTGTTGTTCGAATTCCGGGTCCTTATGAACCAGCCCTTCACAATCCACTCGACTCAGGAATTAGGCTCTATATTG
>JAVEVM010000318.1:0-5129 GCA_034005055.1 Desulforhabdus sp.
TAACGCAACATTATGCAGCGCCGAAGCTATTGATAGGCCATTCGATTGGAGGAGCTGCGGTGTTGCATGCGGCGGCTCAAATCGGATACTGCAAAGCTGTAGCAACCATTGCCGCGCCTGCCGATCCATCCGACTTGACCCGATTCCTGGGGAATACGCATGAGCAGATCGAAAAAAAGGGTGAAGCACAATTCACTCTTGCGGGTAGAGAATTCCGTATCAGAAAACAATTTCTGGACGATCTGCAACGGGTTCGCATGGAAGAGACAATAAAGGCTCTGAATAGGCCACTACTGTTGTTCCATTCCCCCGATGATTACACTGTAAGTGTAGAAAATGCTGTCAAGATCTTTCGAACAGCACGATATCCAAAAAGTTTTATTTCCCTAGACGGTGCCGACCATCTACTTTCAAATCGTGATGATTCTCTATATGTAGGCTCAGTACTGGCAGCTTGGGTGGAGAAATACATCTGACCTGGCCATGAGCAGTGACGGTAGGGGTAGTAGGATCGAAGCGAAGATTTTAGGTCGGCAACTCAGCTCCAAATTCGCTTTACCGTGCACGACGACATGGTTAGATTGGGGAGAGCGAAAGATTGAGACGCGTGCGCGGGCCGCGGAGCCCGTCAATAAGAATCATCTCCATTACTTCCGCAACAAAAAACAAGTTCAGTTATGAGGGGAAGGACTAAGATCAGATGCTCAAATTAAACAATACCATGTCCAGAAAAGTAGAGTCTTTTAAGCCTCGAAACGATGGGCAAGTCAAGATGTTCACTTGTGGACCCTCGATCTACAGAAGACCCCATGTCGGCAACTACCGCAGTTTTCTCTGGGAAGACGTTCTGCAGCGGTATTTGGAATTTCTTGACTATCGTGTCGAGCGGGTGATCAACTTCACCGATGTGGAAGACAAGGCCATAGCCGAAGCAGAAAAAGAGGGGGCCGAAGTCAAGGAGCTCACCGATTCAATAGCGCAGCAGTTTCTTGATGATGCGGTGTTGTTGAAAATAAAGCTTCCCGATTTCATTCCCCGATCATCTACATCGGTCGATCAAGCCGTTGAACTGATCAAGAAATTGCTGGAAAAGGGCTATGCCTACCGGCACGCCAATGATGTGTTTTATGATCCGCTCAAATTTAAGGGATTCGGTAAGCTCTTCCGCCTCGATATGAAACAATGGCCGAAAGAAAAAAAGCGTTTTAAAAGAGATACTTACCCGGGAAGAAGGTGGAATCTCGGCGATTTCATCCTATGGCACGGCTACAAAGATGGGGATCAGCTTTATTGGGATACGGAAATCGGCAGAGGAAGGCCCTCATGGAATATCCAGGACCCGGCAATGATAACCAAGCACCTCGGTTACCAGATAGACATAGCCTGCGGAGGAATCGACAATATATACAGGCATCACGATTATAATATTGCTGTAATTGAGGCTGTCTCGGGCAAGGAGTTTTCCCGCTATTGGCTGCACGGGGAGCATCTGCTGGTGGACGGAAAAAAAATGTCCAAGAGCCGCGGCAACATCATCTACCCCGAAGACCTTCTAAATGATGGGTACAGTGCGGCGCAAATTCGTTTCTATTTGATTTACGGACATCATCGAAAGAAGATGAACCTCACCCGCAAAAACCTGCAGCAGACAAGCAACAAACTCGACATCCTGAAAGGAATGATAAAAGAGCTCACTACGCATTCAGACTCTGCTAAAGAAAATGGAACGGCACGCCGCTTGCTCGCAGGATTGCTGCCTGACTTTGAGAGGAGTATGAATGAGGATCTGAATGTGGGCCTCGCTTTTGACAAACTTTTTGATTCCTTAGCCAGACTGATGGAATTAAAGCGCAAAGCAATGCTTGCCAAGACGGCCTCGGAAGAGCTGTTACAGAAGACGAAGCAGATTGATCAGGTGCTCCAGGTAATCCACAATGATGAGCAAAATTGATCAGCTCACTGCGTAGGCTGTTTTGTCGGTCAATATGAAAGAGATTATCCAGATCGCTGGGATAAGAGATCTTGCGGAAGCGCAAATGATAGCCGCAGCAGGGGTGCACCAGATCGGCTTCCCACTGCGTCTTTCGATCCATGCCGAGGATATTTCCGAAAAGGAAACGGCGGCCATCATAGCTTGTTTGCCGCCCCATGTTGCGGCACTGTTGATCACCTATATTGAAGATGCAGAGGAGATCAGAGAGCTTTCCGCAGCGCTTGGTGTGAGGCGGGTTCAGCTTCACTCACAGCCTTCGGCAGCTTCTGTTGCCAGGCTGAGAAGAATCGATCCGCAAATGGTTGTTATCAAAAGTCTCATTGTTCGGGAGGAGAATCTGTCTGATCTTTTGGCTGACTTGCATGCTTATTCGCCTTTTGTGGACGCTTTTATCACAGACACGTACGATCCAGTGACCGGTGCCAGCGGTGCAACCGGTAAAATCCACAACTGGGATATCAGCCGCGGCATTGTCGAGGTATCCCGACGGCCGGTGATCCTGGCTGGCGGGCTTAACCCGGGCAATGTTCGCGATGCCATAATGCAGGTCAGGCCGGCGGGAGTGGACGTTCATACGGGTGTTGAGGGATCTGACGGCAGAAAAGACGAGCGACTCGTAAAATCGTTTGTGGCCGAAGCTAAAGCTGCATTTACTCGGATCTCGCAATCAATTCGTCGTTATCCCAGGCGGAATGGCATGAGATAAATGAGAGTGGCAATCATCTCTGACGTGCATGGGAACCTTGAAGCTTTGGAAGAGGTTTTGAAGGATATCGACCAGTCCAATATTGAGCAGGTCCTTTGCCTGGGTGACAATATTGGATATGGTCCTGATCCGGAAGCTGTGATCGAGCTTATTCGGCAAAGAGACATTCAGGGCGTCATGGGCAATCACGAGCTAGGGCTGGTTGACTCGGTTTATCTGGATTGGTTTAACCCTGTGGCGCGGAAATCACTGCTGATTACAGGCGCTCTCATCTCTTCGAACAGCTTTGATTATTTGCGCCGTTTGAATGCCTCCATGGTGAAGGAGCAATGCCGATGCGTGCACGGAGCTCCCCCCGCCTCGATCACAACCTACCTGTTCGAGCTCAATCGATCTCAACTGCACCGGTTAATGGTGACTTTGGAAGAGAAGATTTGCTTCGTCGGCCACACCCACGACCTTGAAATCGTCCAGATTGGTGAAGAAGCAGTGGACAGAGCCGCGTTGTCAGAAGGAGCGAGGCTTCTCAAGGAAGACCGAAAATACATCATCAATGTCGGTAGTGTCGGTCAGCCCAGAGACGGAAACAATAATGCCAAATACGTCATTTGGGACAGTGCCGCCCGTTTGCTTGACGTCAGATTTATTCCTTATGACATCGCTGCAACGGCCGCAAAGATTTCGCGACTGGGCTTCCCATCGGTCAATGCCAGAAGGCTCTGGTGAACATCGCCGGCATCTCTTGATGTGCGCCTTCAAGGGGTTTACAGCAGGCGAACCGAAGTTATTGCGGACCGTTTGTACGGGCAGGAGCCTTGCTACCATGACCTGGTCCTCATCTCTAAAGGCAGACTGTCAGGGAGCTCCAGAAGCGTGGCGACAAATCTCTTGCGGTTGAATGGCTCCATCTCTTTCATCATCATGTTAATTTCCATCCAGATTGCGGTGGCAAGCAAGATGCGCGCCTGCTCTTCGGGATAGCCTTCAGCAACCAGTCGGTTGTAGGTCTCTTTCGTCTCCGGAGGATCGAAAGCTCGCAGCTGATTGTCAAGTATCTCCAAAAGCGCATTGGTTAGCACCTCATTATTGGATTGCGTCATTTTTCATCCTCGCTTTTGGAAGCCATCATCGTTTCACAACCAGCTCTTAAGCAGAAACATAAAGCAACTTTTCAACCTTGAACAGGTGCAACAGTACCAGCCAACTGTCTGTTCCTTTATCTTGGGGGAATCCTTGTGCCCTAGTGTTAGAATCGAAAAAAATCGCTCCAATCCTCATGCCCTGGTCAGGGGACGGTATTTGATCCGATGCGGCTGATCGGCGGCAGCCCCGAGCCGCGCTTTCCGGTTCGCCTCATATTCGCTGTAGTTGCCGTCAAACAAGACCACGCTGCTGTCTCCCTCGAAAGCGAGGATGTGAGTTGCGATACGATCCAGAAACCAGCGGTCGTGGCTGATCACCACCGCACATCCGGCAAAATTGAGCAACGCATCCTCCAGCGCGCGCATAGTGTTTACGTCAAGGTCGTTGGTTGGTTCGTCGAGCAGCAGCACATTGGCACCTTTTTTCAGCATGCGCGCCAGGTGAACGCGGTTTCTTTCGCCGCCGGAAAGCATGTTCACTTTCTTCTGCTGATCAGTGCCGGAGAAATTGAAACGTGCCACATAGGCGCGGGAATTAACCTCCCGACTCCCAAGCTGGATCTTGTCCTGACCGTCGGAGATTGCTTCCCATATGCTTTTGTCGGAATCCAGAATGTCCCGGTCTTGTTCCACATAGGCCAATCTGACGCTCTCGCCGATGCGAAATTCTCCCGAATCGGGTGCTTCCTGGCCGGTGATCATCTTGAATAAAGTAGTCTTACCCGCGCCATTGGGGCCGATGACTCCAATGATGGCGCCGGGCGGCATGACGAACGACATTTCGTCAACCAGTAACCTGTCGCCATAGGCCTTGCTTACCTGCCTGGCTTCTATGACTGATTTGCCAAGGCGCGGTCCGGGCGGTATATAGATTTCCAGATCCTTGGCGCGCTTTTCGCTCTCTTGCGCCAAAAGCTCTTCATAGGAGCTGATCCTCGCTTTCGATTTGGCGTGTCTTCCCCTGGGGGACATTCTGACCCATTCCAGCTCTCTTTGTAGAGTCTTTTGCCGCTCGCTTTCAGCCTTTTCCTCGTTTTTCAGGCGGTTTTGCTTCTGTTCCAGCCACGAGCTGTAATTCCCTTGCCAGGGAATCCCCTGCCCCCGGTCCAATTCCAGTATCCAGCCGGCAACATTATCGAGGAAATAGCGGTCGTGGGTAACGGCAATGATAGTACCCGGATAGCGCTGCAGATGGTGTTCGAGCCAGGCAACCGATTCGGCATCCAGGTGGTTGGTCGGTTCATCCAGCAAGAGGATATCCGGCTGCTGCAGCAACAACTTGCACAAG
>JAVEVM010000319.1:0-5128 GCA_034005055.1 Desulforhabdus sp.
AAGGGGCGGATGGTCGGGCCAACTGCTGCCCGCCTCCGACGACTTCCAGATAATCGAGCAAATTGCCTCGGTTGGTTAGGAGCGCGGCAATTGCCTTACCCGTATCCAAAACGCTGCCGCCCCCCATTGCGACAACGATCTCACAGCCGGCCTTACGAGCACGTGCGACACCTTCAATCACAAGGTCGAGGGTCGGCTCGCCCATTACCTGGAATGGCGTTACTCGAATTTCCTGCTCCAGCAGCCTCTGTCGCAAAGACTTCGTTCGCTCGGCGTCGCTGCCGATGATCAGCAGAGCGCGGTCCCCTATCTGCCCTGCGATGGAGGGAGCTTTTTCTGCACTACCTGGACCGAAAATGATGCGCGTGGCCGTTGCGAACTCAAATTCCATGATAATTCGAATCCCAGCCCTTTTCAGATGGAAAAACATTGAGGTACTTGATGCTCGTGCGCGGCTCGGCCATCATATCGGCCACCGTATCGCGCCAGGCTTTGTAATGAGGCGTTTCCTTGTGGAAAGCCGGATCCTCTGCTGTTCGATAGACTTCAACCAAAACGAAACGGGTGGGATCGTCTTGTTGCTGAATGAAATCGAAGCGGGCGATACCCGGTTCTTTAATGCTCTCCTGCGCGTTGACTTTGGTAGCTGCCTTGAAGTTTTCCGCCTGATCGGGCTTTACGTGAACAAACACATGCACGATAAACATTGCCAATTCCTCCTGCTTGGACGGCAAGCTTGGATATGTTACCGAAGAGTGACTCTTTTCTGCACACTCCCTCTACCATTGATTTCTGCGATCTGGCTATGCAGTATACCGAACATTCGAGTATTCGATATAGCTTACCATATTTTCTCGCAAAGGCGTGGCGCTTGCCTAGCCGAGCTTGTACTGTTTGAGCTTGCGCCACAGGGTGGTGCGGGGAATATTGAGGATTTGGGCAGTCAGAGCTTTGTTGTAACCGGTCCGTTCCAGAACCGCTGCAATGTGGCGTTTCTCCAATTCATCGAGGGTCAGAATCCCTTCGCCCTCGCTGCTGACCATTTCCAGCTGCTGCAGATCGGAAGGCAGGTCGCGCGGTCGAATCTGCTCGCAATCCGTAAGGGCGACGGCACGCTCGACAATATTTTCGAGCTCCCGCACGTTACCAGGAAAGGTATAGTTGGCAAGAATTTGCATTGCCTGGGGCTGAATACCGGTGATCTGTTTGTGAAAAGCCAGGCTGTATTTCTCTATGAAATGATTGACCAGAAGCGGTATATCCTCACGCCGTTCATTCAATGCGGGCAACTGGATGGTAACCACATTCAAGCGATAGAACAGATCCTCACGAAAATTCCCCTGCCCGACTTCCTTTTTCAGATCCTTGTTGGTGGCCGCGATGATACGGATATCAAGGTCAATGGGTCGCACTCCGCCCACGCGCAGAATGTTTCTCTCCTGAATAACATGGAGAAGCTTCACCTGCATTGAAAGCGGCATCTCCCCAACCTCATCCAGAAAGACCGTCCCCCCGGCGGCGGATTCCAGCAAGCCGACCTTGGTAGCCGCAGCCCCCGTGAAGGCTCCCTTTTCATAGCCGAACAGTTCGCTGCTGATGAGCTCTTCGGTAAATCCGCCGCAGTTGAAAGTCACGAACGGATAATCCCGGCGCGGACTCAGCTGGTGGATAGCTCTGGCAACCAGTGCTTTGCCCGTACCACTGGCCCCCTGCAGGAGGATATTGCAGTCCACCGGGGCGATCTTTTGAACCAGAGTAAACAGCTCCTGAATCACCGGGCTCACGCCGACAATGGCGTTCAAGCCGTCTCTGCCCTTGAGCGCCTGCCGCAGCCTGAGATTCTCCCGCCGCATCTCCATTTTTTCCAGGGCGCCCTTGATGAGCAGCCTGATCTCATTCAATTTGAGCGGTTTGGTCACATAGTGGTACGCCCCCTCCTTAATCGCCTCGATGGCGCTCTCTATGCTGCCGAAGCCGGTGATGATGATGACCTCGGTTTCATTCCGCGCCGCCTTGATTTTAGCGAGGATCTCCATACCGCTCACATCCGGCATGCGCAGGTCGGAGAAAACGATATCAAACGGCTGCTGCTGCATCCGCTCTAAAAAGGAGCGGCCCGCCGTAAACGCTTCCACCTCATAACCATCTTTGCCCAGGGCCTGGCTCAGGCGGCGGCAGACGATAATCTCGTCATCAACCACGGCTATTCGCGGCATCTATCCTCCCGTTGCCGAACAATGGCCGGCACTTTGCTCGGCCTCATGGACGGCGATCGGCAAATACACTGAAAATAGAGTTCCCACGCCAACTTCACTCTCGACCTCGATGTGCCCGCCATGACTTCGCACAATCGAATAGGCGGCCGCCAATCCAAGGCCGGTTCCGCGCCCGACGCTTTTGGTGGTGAAAAACGGCTCAAAAATGTGCTCCAGGTTCTGCGCACGAATGCCGCTTCCCGTGTCTTTGATATCAAAACGCACCTGTTCTGGAGGCGCGGCTTCCACTTTAATGCTGATGGTTCCTCCGTTCGGCATGGCCTGGATGGCATTGAGGAGCAGATTCATGAACACCTGCTGGAGCTTGCGCAGATTGCCGTGCACCTGCGGCTGTTCTGCGGGCTGTATTATCTCCAGCTTTATGCCGGCCAGCATGATCTGATTCTTGACCAGGGCGACCGTGCGGTCGATTATCTCCCGGGCTTCGAGATTTTTGAAGGCAGGTCGTTCGGTGCGTGAGAAATCGAGTAGGTTTTTCACAATATCGCTGGCCCGCTCGGCCTGCATCAGGATGTCGCGCATCATTTCCCGCGCTTCGGTGCTCATCCCTCCGGAAAACTCCTCCATGCAGGTCTCCGCAGTGAGGTAGATATTGTTGATGGGGTTGTTCAATTCGTGGGCAATACCGGCGGTGAAGGTACCGAGGGCGGCTATCTTTCTCGCCTGCAAAAGATGCTCCTGGTTAGCCTCGATCTCCTGGGCCATAGAATTGAAAGCACCGATTAGAGTTGAAATTTCGTCGGTGTGCAGCCCTTCGTAAGAAGTCGGCCGGTAATCCCCCTTGGCGGCCCGTTGAATCATGGCCTGAAGCACGCCCAGGGGCCGAAGCAGCCCCAGAGAAATCAGTTTGATCACCAGCAGCATGAGGACCAAACAGACGCCCAGAAAGGCAAACGGCAGCAGTGAGGTCTGAAAGATGGCCTTATGGATGCGCTGCCTCTTGGTGGTGCGAAGCCTTTCTGCAAAGTCCACCAGGTTTTTGCCGCGCGACCGGATCTCTTCATCGTTAATGGGCATGCCGATGTTGCTTTTATAGGTTCGAATGGTGTGCTTGTAGTTTGCCAGCGTATCGAGAAACTTATCCAATGATCGCTGGTCGGTCACCCTGATAATGTCACTGGCAAGCTCCGCGACCAGCTCATCGATCTTTTGCAGATAAACCGTTCCTTCACGCAGACTGGCAACATCCTGATAGAGAATGAAGTTTTTTTCGAACCGTCGCGCCTCGAGGATGTTGTTGAGCAGATCATCGTAGCGCTCCCCCAGAAAGAGCCGGGCCTTTACCGTGGACAGGCTCCAGAAGTTCAAGAGTGTGAGTGCGACCAGAGACAGAAAAGCCGCCGCAAAGACAACAAAGATCTGTCCCTTGATGGAGCCGAACAGCCCTTTCAAATTCCAGCTTTTCCGGTGTCGCACATTCGGACCCATGAATTTCCCCTTTTACTCCCTGATTCCCCCAGAGCTTGTCCACGCCGGCCTGCAGGCAGGCCGTCAGTAAAATGGACCAGCAGAGGCGGCGGCTTACCTTCCTCTGATTATCACCGTGCTGGAGGCTCTCGCAAAGAGTATTCCATTTGTGCCTTGCCCGAAGCTGCGCCGGTCGCAGGCCCAAAGGGTTTCCCACCGGCGTTTCAAAATGGAATCGAAGAGCCGGACAGGCGCCTTAGCCTGTTCATTTTGAAACGGAGCTTGCTGTCCCTTCATCATAAACCCCCATGGACTAGAAGAAAAGGTTGCCGTTTCAGTGACTTGCCTAAATGGCATCGGCTTTGCTGATAGCAGGGCGAGAGAGGTACGGCATGGAACGGATACTGGTCAGCATGAGCTCCCGGCAGGGCGCATGGGAAGCTTGGTCGAGGGCCATCTCATTGGCCAAAAGGATAGACGCCAAGGTCTATGCACTGCTGGTGCAACCTCCGCATGCACCTGGGAGAGGGGGCAGGCGAGAGCACGAGGAGGCGGGTGTGCAGAAAAGACTCGAGCTCCTGATCGAGCTTGCCAAATCGGAGGGCATTCCGATCGACTACTTCATTTCTGACGGAAAATTCGAGGACGAGGTGGTTCAATTTGCCGATCTGAACAAAATCACCCTGCTGGTGGCCGAGTTTCCAGACGGGGATCACCGCCACCCGGCCCGTGAGGAGGTGGCTATTCACAAGATCCGTCACCGGGTCCGGTGTCGGGTGGAACTGGTAAGTCCCCGTGAAACCCAACCATGATTGTTAGGAGAGGACAACCGAAATGAGCATTCCGTTGAATATGTATCTGCCGATTGCAGGAAATAGTGTGAACATCGTAGCCATTCTCGGACTGGGAGGAGCCGTCGGTTTATTGTCGGGCATATTCGGTGTGGGAGGCGGGTTTTTAATGACCCCCCTGTTGATCATGTTGGGCATTCCACCGACCGTGGCAGCGGCATCGGATTCCAACCAGATCGTGGGGGCTTCCACCTCCGGCACCCTGGCCCATTTCCGCCTGGGCAACGTCGATTTTAGAATGGGCTGGCTGTTGTTGATCGGCGGTGTGATCGGCGGCACCGGCGGGGTTCAGATCATCAAAATCCTTCGCCGGCTCGGCAATGCGGATTTTCTGATTACCGTCACCTACGTGCTCATGCTCGGCATCATCGGCAGCTATATGTTTATGGAAAGTCTGCAGGCCATGCGCAACCAGAAGGCCCAAACGGCCGAACCGAGCAAGCAGGAGTCGTTCTATGTGCGCATGACGCGCAGCCTTCCCTGGCAGATGGAATTCAAGCGTTCCGGAGTTCGCCTGTCAGTGTTAATGCCCCTTGTGCTTGGCATCCTGGTGGGCATTTTGGCCGCTATCATGGGGGTCGGCGGCGGCTTCAT
>JAVEVM010000320.1:0-5127 GCA_034005055.1 Desulforhabdus sp.
GCCTCGCCATCATGGAAACGCTTTTTGCCGGATTCTCGGATTCCAAGTATCGCCCCTGTCCTCTGCTGCGCAAGTATGTTGAGGCCTGCTGGCTGGGACGCAAAACAGGTCGCGGATTCTACGAATATAAATAGGAAAGGTCATTATGGATTTCGAACTCACAGAAGAACAACGCATTATTCAAGACACTGCCGCCAAGTTTGCCAAGCGCGAACTGGAACCGGTGGCCGCTGAACTGGACCAAACTAAGAACCGCGATATCCTCAAAAGCAACCTAAAAAAACTTGCAGAGCTCGGATTCATGGGGCTTAACGTCGATCCCGAATATGGAGGGACGGGCGCCGGAGCGGTCGCTTTCTCCCTGGCCATGACCGAGTTGGGAAGAGCCTGTTCCGCAACTACGGTGACCGCCTCAGTGACCAATATGGTGGCCGAGGTTATTCAGTCGGTGGGCAGCGAAGAGCTCAAGCAAAAATACATCCCCCCCCTCTGCAGCGGCGAATACTACGCCGGGAGCTTCGGCCTGACGGAGACCTGCGCCGGCTCCGATCCGGCGGCTATGCGCACAAGTGCAGTGCTGGACGGCGACAGCTTGATTCTGAACGGCCAGAAAATTTTCATCAGCAGTGCAGAGTATGCGGGTGTTTTCGTGGTCTGGGCGGTCACGGATAAAGATGCGCCAAAAGGGAAGGGGATTAGCGCATTCCTGGTGGAGCCCTCCTTTCCAGGCTTTACAGTAGGAAAGGATGAAAAAAAGCTCGGGCAGAATGGTTCTTCCACTAATGAACTGATTTTTGAAGATTGCCGTGTTCCCAAAGAAAACATGCTCGGCAAGCTCAATGACGGCTATCGCATCGCCGTGGCGGAGCTGGCCGGCGGTCGCATCGGCATCGGTTCGATGGCCTTGGGGATCGGACTGGCCGCTATGGACTTTGCCACCAATTACGTGCAGGAGCGTATTCAATTTGACGCACCGCTCGCCAAGCAACAGGCGATTCAGTGGATGATCGCCGATAATTACACCCGACTTGACGGGGCAAAGCTGCTGTTGATGCGAGCTGCTTCTCTTAAAGAACAAAATAAAAGCTATGCCAAAGAAGCGTCTATGGCGAAGCTTTATGCAACTGAAGCTGCCAACAAGGCCTGCTACGATGCCATCCAGATGCTCGGCGGTTACGGCTATACTCAAGATTTCCCGGTGGAGCGCTTCTATCGCGATGTGAGAGTCACGACCATCTACGAGGGCACCAGTGAAATTCAGCGACTCATCATTGCTCGCGGGTTGTTGAAATAACAAGCGATTGCACTGCGCATTGCCATCTCCAAAAGGGAGGTGGCAATGTTTTTCTCCAATGCTGATTCGAAGTCCTGCCTCGCGGGAGCATACTTCAAAATGCCTTCAATGTTCTGACAGTGTTGTGCCGCTTTTTGTTTTGTTGTATTTACATTGCTGTGGTGCTTTGAAGCTTTTAAATCGTTGCGAGAATAAGAACGAACAACCTGCAAACGTCTGAAATCGAGGAGGAAAGACATGTTAAAGCGATTCGGCTGGATTGTTGCGATTGTGCTGGTAACCATGGTGGCAGCGTGTGCCCCCAAGACCGAGAATAAAGCCGTTACCAGCAAAGATGTGATTGAGCAGACCCAAAAGGCAATGGACACTCTGCAGGCCTTTTTACAGGAACAAAAAGGGATGCATGCAAACAGTGCCGAAGCCAAGCTGCAGAGGCTCGATCGGCGCATAGCCATGCTGCAGGCAAGCTCAGCAAAGATGGAAAGCGAAGCCAAAGCCAGGCTTGAAAAGCAAATAGAGGCATTCAAGAGCAAGGAAGAAGCCTTCAAGCAGAAGCTTGGGAAAACGATGGCTGCAGGCGATCAGGATTGGGAAAAACTGGTGGCCGAAATCGCTGCCGGCCTCAATGATCTGGAAAACGAATTTGACAAGGTTCTGGAGACATTGTAGCCCGGCGGGGAGCATCATACGATCGCGAGCAAGGGCGGCAGTTCACGCTTCCGAACTGCTGCCTTACGGAAGTCTCGCTTTGCCGACTGAAGCCTACAGCGTCCCGAAAAGAGTATGGGCTTTGGTCGGGAATCCCTTATTCTGAGCACTTCATCATTTCAATGCGAAGGCGGCGTCCAGGACCATTGCCCCGCCAAGCAGAGCTATCGATAGTCCAAGCAGAGGACTGTTGACGAATTCGATGGTTCCTGCCAAGCCTAGCACAATCCCTAAAAGCAGCCTCAAAATCTTCATCTTAGCCCCCTCTTATTTGTATGCATGGATGTTAGATGTAAATGAGCTATTCGCAACTTGCCATTTCCATGCCAAAGGAAGTCGAGGCTTGCAGTATAGCTTTTTGCTGCAATTCTCCCAGGTCGTGTGTAAACCGCGTAGCCCACTGATAACGTAGTTGACAGTATCAGAATCGGCTGTTCAAGATCCGCAGTTTTAGCTACAAAAATGTAATTCGATTACCAAGGGGGGTGAGCTTTCGCTTCAAGCTAAAGAAAGCTGGAGGCTTGATCCGATTTTTTAGGGAAGGCTTGAAAGAGGAGATGAAGTCGCTGGTGCTCGAGTTCTGTCTGCGCGAATCATAATCGCATAGCCTTTGATATGGGGCATGCGAACAAAATGCGGAAGATCTTGCCTCGATTGCCCCGCCAGTCCGGTTTTAGGTCATTTCATGAAATTCGCCATTCCGGACAGGCGGGAAATCGGATGGGTGCGGCGGCAAACGTGTGCTTTTCACTCAGCACAGCCGGGAGAAAAAAGCTGATTAAAAGGCATCCTGGTGCACGAACTCGCCAAGATTTCTTCGTTTTGGTGCCGAAGAGACTTTGGCTGGGTAGCCTAGAGGAATGAGAGCGACCAGTTCATAGCCTTCAGGGACGCCCAGGATTTTTCCCGCCTGGTCATGATCGTACAGACCGACTATGACGGTGCCAAGTCCGAGATCGTGAGCGGCAAGGCAGAGGCTTTGGGTGGCCAGTCCGAGATCGAACATGAACCAGTCTCCGAACTTGGTGGTAACTTGTTCCTTATAGTACCCGGAGCTCTTGAGCTTTCCACAGACGGCAAGAATGATGGGAGCGTTTACGATAGCTTTGGTGGCCGGATTGCCTTTAGCCATGGTTTCCTGGAGCTTTTGTTTAGTCGCGGCATCCTTTACTATTATGATTTCCCAACATTGCGTATTGGCCCAGGAGGGGGCCCATTGAACCGCTTCAAGCACCTGATTAAGCACATCGTCGGGAACCATCTTGTCTTCGTAGTTGCGTATGCTGCGCCTGCCCTTGATAACTTCCATTAAGTTTCCCATTTGATTTCCTTTCCATTGCCCTTCAAAATTAAAATTAACCTTTGAGAGGTCTCCATATGACCGAACCAAATCCACAAATTGGAAAGCGTGGACATCATTTGCCACGGTGCGGAGCGCTATTTTCCCACAATGCATTTGAATGAACAAGAATTTGTTGGACTTAAGGGTACTCGATCAGGGCTCGAAGGTCATCCCAATTCCAGGGCGGAGCCTCTTCTCCCGGAATTTCCAAAGCCCAAGGCCAACCAGCCGGGAGCGGCGAGCTGATGGCGATCTTCTCCTTGCGGGTGGGGTGTTCGATCCTAAGTTCTTTTGCAAAAAGGGCAATTTGCCTTTGCGGTAGAGTCGTGGATGCCCCATACCGCATGTCGCCGACCACCGGATGGCCGATATAAGAGAGTTGGACTCTGATTTGATGACGTCGTCCGGTTTGCAGCTGAACTTCGATAAGGCTTTGGGTTGGGGTCGCTTCGAGCAGTCGGTAGGCGAGCTTCGCCAGCTGGCTGCGGTTGCCCGGCTGCGGCACAACTTTGCTGTTCTGACCTTCTCTTTCAATAAAGTTGGTCAGTTGCTCCTGTTGTTTGGTCAATCTACCTTCCACGACAGCCAGATATGTCTTACCGACTGTGCCCGAGCGAAATTGCTCGCTCAATCTACCGGCTGCTTTGGAAGTGCGACAGAAGAGAACAACGCCCGCCACCGGCCTGTCCAAACGGTGCACCATTCCCAGGAAAACTCGGCCGGGTTTGTTATATCGTGCTTTCAGCCACGCTTTCCCTAGTTCTAGCAAGGATGCTTCTTCGGTGCGATCTCCTTGAACAAGCAAACCGGCTGGTTTATATAAGCCGAGAAGATGATTATCAAGACATAATACCGGCCATTGTGGCGAAAAAAAATAAAGGCTCTCCTCATCCATCAATGAATCCTAACGTGAGCTTGAATCTGGTGAACCCCCACAACAGCAATCGATCGAGTGAGGCCAATCCAAGTCCTCAGGCAATGTCAAAGCTCTTAAGAAGCTGCGGAATATCCTTGTCATCGACGCAACTGCAACAACTCTGGTCATACCACCAACTGTTGCGGGCACACAACCCCGAACTGAATCTGACTCGCATCCATAAGTTCAGCAATATGGTTTTGAAGCTCTATGCCGATTCCATGATGCCCGGTCAGTTGATCGAGCTTCCTTCACCTTTGCTGGATCTCGGATCGGGGCCTGGAATGCCGGGAATTCCACTAAAAATCGCCTACCCTCATCTACAAGTGCATCTGGCCGAAAGTCGGCAAAAAAGAGCGGCGTTCCTGGAAACTGCCCGCGAGCGACTTAAGCTCGACAATTTGTTTGTAATCGGCAAAATCATTACAGCGGGCTTCGAGCAGCCCATGGCCGGAATGATCAGCCGCGCTGTGGAAAGCATCGAAGAGACTCTGGACCGGCTCCGAGGCTGTCTGCTTCAGGAAGGCACGGCAATTTTCATGAAGGGTCCCCACTGCGACCACGAGATTGAAGCCGCGGTCAAAAGGTTTGCAGATACTTACCGTTTGATCCGCAATATCTCCTATCGCATTCCGCAAACACCTCACCAGCGTCGTTTGGTTGTTTTTCAACGCATTGACCAACCGCTTTTTGCGGTCAGAGCAAAAGCCATGAAGAGACATTCGGTCAAGTCCATAGAAAGTGAACAAAACGCAATCTTCAAGAACTTGAGAAAGCTTTTATCTGCGCGCGGCATAAGAAAACAGGAAAGAGCAATATTATCGGGTGGAAAAATAGTGAATGAAGCGCTTCGAGACTTTCCCGAGC
>JAVEVM010000321.1:0-5126 GCA_034005055.1 Desulforhabdus sp.
TCTTCGATGGCCTCATCGTTAAATTCCAGCTTCACTTCTTCGGTTTCCAGCAGTGCCTTGTATTGTGCAATGAGAGCATTTTCAGGCTCTTTCAGGATACGGATGAAATCATCCTTGGAGAGCGATTTCAATTCGACTCGAATGGGAAAACGGCCCTGCAGCTCGGGAACCAGATCGGAAGGTTTAGAGATGTGAAATGCTCCGGAGGCTATAAACAAGATGTGATCTGTCTTCACCATACCGTATTTTGTAGTCACGGTGGAGCCCTCCACGATGGGCAGCAGATCCCGCTGCACGCCCTCGCGGGAAACATCCGGTCCCTTGCCGGCCGCCTCGCGGCCGGCGATCTTATCGATTTCATCGAGAAAAATAATGCCCGAATGCTCGGCCCGCTCGATAGCCGTCTTGATCACCTTGTCCATGTCGATTAGCCGTTGAGATTCTTCCTGGATGAGGATTTCGCGAGCTTCCGGAATTTTGACCTTCCGTCGTTTGGTTCTGCGGGGCAGCATGGAGCCGATCATTTCCCGCAGGTTGTAATCCATGTCCTCCATACCCGTACCTGCGAAGATTTCGATATTGGGAAAATTGCGATCGGGAACCTCGATATCCACATAGCGGTCATCTAGGGCTCCATCGTGCAGGAGCTTCCGCAGTTTTTCCCGGGTGGTGTCCGCTTGGGTCGCTTCCTCTTTGGCAACCTTAATCGCTTCGGGTTGCGGCAGCGCCTGCTGATCCCTTGAGTCGGTCTGCCGTTTGGGCGGGAGTAAAATATCGAGAAGCTTTTCTTCGGCGATCTCCTCTGCGCGCTTCTTAACCTCTTCCATTTCCTCGGTGCGGACCATGTTTACAGCCAGGTCCGTCAGGTCTCGAATCATCGACTCCACATCCCTGCCGACGTAACCCACTTCGGTGAATTTGCTCGCCTCAATTTTGAGGAAAGGAGATTGGGCGAGGCGCGCCAGGCGGCGGGCAATTTCGGTTTTGCCCACGCCGGTTGGACCGATCATGATGATATTTTTCGGAGTAATTTCGTCCCGCAGGTGCTCCGGCACCTGCTGCCTGCGCCATCGATTGCGCAGGGCAATGGCAACCATCCTTTTGGCGTCCTTCTGGCCGATGATATATTTGTCCAGTTCGGTGACGATTTCCGCTGGCGTTAGAGGCTGTTGCATTGTATTAGAGCTCCTGGATGGTGAATTCGCTGTTGGTATAGATGCAAATGGACGCGGCGATTCTCATCGCTTCCTCGACCATCTGCCGGGTGGTGAGCTGCGAATGGGCGGCGAGCGCTCGCGCTGCTGCAAGGGCATAGCTTCCGCCGGAACCGACTGCCGCGATGTTGTCGTCGGGTTCTATCACGTCTCCGCTGCCGCTCAGAATGAGACATTCATTTCGATCTGCTGCGATCAACAACGCCTCCAAGCGTCGCAGTGCCCTGTCCATACGCCAGTCTTTGGCCAGTTCAACCGCAGCTCGCTTTAGATTTCCACTGTATTGCTCCAGCTTTCCTTCCAGTCGTTCAAACAGGGTGAAAGCGTCTGCAGTGGAACCCGCGAAGCCGGCCAAGATTTGATCATTGTACATCTTGCGAACCTTCTTGGCCTGATGCTTGACCACCGTATCTCCCAAAGTGACCTGGCCGTCGCCGGCCATGACTACATAGCCGTCTCTGCGCATGGCAAGAATGGTTGTACCGTGCATTGAAGTTTCCGCCATAATGTATCAATCTCCTATTAAAGCAACCCGTTTAGGGCTGTGCATAAATTTGGTGTCTAAACAGTGCTTCCGTCTTTCTTGCGGCTTCTTGGGTGGGCGGCATCATAAATTTTCATCAGTTGGTCCATGTGAACATGGGTGTAACGCTGTGTGGTCGATAGAGTCGAATGTCCAAGCATCTCCTGGATCGCCCTGAGATCGGCGCCCGAGTTCAATAGATGAGTCGCAAAGCTATGGCGCAAGCCGTGCGGGCTCAAATGCTGCCATAGGCCGCACCTTTTCAGCTCTATCTGCAGCATGCGGTGCACTGAGCGGGCGGAGAGTCTATTGCCGGCTGCATTTCGGAACAGGGCAGGGCAGCGGGATCGAGCCGCCGGCGATTGCCGGTCGAGTACCGATAAATATTGGTTGATCGCGTTCAATGCGGTTTTACCTACGGGCACTACACGCTCCTTGCCTCCTTTGCCCATTATCCTTGCCGTACCCTCGGTGAATACGATGTCGCACTCATCCAGGCCCACCAGTTCGCTCACCCGCACGCCGGATGAATATAAGAATTCAAATAATGCCCAATTTCTCCATCTCCTCCAGCTGCTGTCCGGCTTGAGGCAATCCTGACGCAGGCAGTCAAGAAAATGGAACATGTCGTCCACTCCCAAAAAAGAAGGGATCCGGCCTTTTGTTTTGGGATAGGCGATCATTGCAGCGGGATTCTCTTCGAATATTCCGCTCTCGTTCAGGTAGCGATAAAAAGATCTCAAAGTCGAGAGCTTACGGGCCTGGCTTGTTTTTTCTCGGTTCCGATGCAACGATGCGATGAAGCCTCGAATCGTATCCTGGTCGACTTCTGCAAGCGTCACCACCTGCCTGCCGGTTTTTTCGGCAACATAGCGATGCAACTGAGCCAGATCAGTCGCGTATGCTCGCAGAGTCTCGCCGCTTAGACCTCGCTCGTGGCGAAGATAGGCGAGAAAGGAGTCCGCAGATTTCTGCAGAGTCGGTACGCTGTCCATTGGTTCCGCCTTTGTGCCAGGCTGCGCAAGTCCGGTGGAAAATGTTAAATAGAAATAAGTTTCCTAACACACGGCTGGAAAAAATCAATGAAAAACTCTAGCTCGACTTTTCCTCCGCACACAACAGCTGCCCCGCAATGAGCCTTGTCCATACCGGTCCGGATGCTGGCGCACCGGACATGAACATTGACATTCCAGTCTCAGTTTGTTACCAAACTGCGTTTATAATCTCAGCGGCAGGGGAAAAATGCCGATAGCTGCAGACTCAAGGAGATAGCATTACCGTGAAAAAAACTCTGTTCCTCAATCCGCCATCTTTTGACGGCTTCGACGGAGGGGCGGGCGCACGCTATCCGGCCAGGCGCGAAGTCACTTCGTATTGGTACCCCACCTGGTTGGCTCAGCCCGCCGCCATTGTGCCGGGCAGCAAGCTGATTGATGCCCCACCGCATCGCATGACCATGGAAGATGTGCTGCGGATAGCCACCGACTACGAGCTTATCATCATAAACACCAGCTCGCCTTCCTTGAACAACGATATAAAATGCGCAGAGGCGTTGAAGTCCCAAGATTCCAAAGTGCAAATCGGTTTCATGGGCGCCCACGTCACGGTTTTGCCGGAAGAGACCTTACAGGAGGCCCAATCCGCTATCGATTTTGTCTGTCGCAACGAGTTTGATTACACCTGCCTCGAGCTGGCCCAGGGCAGGCCGTACGATCAGATAAAAGGGCTGGTATATCGTGACAAAAATGGAGCGATAAAACATACCGCAGATCGAGAGCTTCCCCAGGATCTGGATCATTTGCCGAGTGTACTGCCTGTTTATAATCGCGACCTCGATATAAGAAACTACTTTATCGGCTACCTCCTGCACCCTTATGTCTCGTTTTATACCGGGCGCGGCTGCCCCGGCCAGTGCACCTTCTGTCTTTGGCCGCAGACCATTGGCGGGCATAAATATCGAGCCAAAAGCCCGGCTGTGGTCATCCGTGAGCTGGAGCAAGGGAAGGAGTATTTTCCGCAAGCTCGTGAATGGTTTTTTGATGACGATACCTTTACGACGGATCGGGCTCGGGCCGTAGAGATCAGCAAGGGTATGAAAAGACTTAAGTTGACCTGGTCGTGCAATGCCCGGGCGACTCTCGACTACGATACTCTCAAGCAGCTTCGCGCTAACGGCTTGCGGCTGCTGGTGGTCGGGTTTGAGACCGGCAATCGAGACATATTAAGGAACATCAAAAAAGGTGTATCCCTTGAGATGTCGCGAAAATTCGTGAAAAACTGCAAGGAGCTGGGAATCAAGGTTCACGGCACCTTTATTATCGGGCTGCCCGTCGAGAGTCGGGACAGCATTGAAGACACCATCCGCTTTGCCCAAGAGCTGGATCCTTACAGTATTCAAGTTTCCATAGCGGCGCCTTTTCCGGGCACAGAGTTATACGATGAAGCTGTGCGGAACGGTTGGTTGAGCAACAATGTGCTTCTGGCAGAAAGCGGCATCCAGATGTCCACTCTCAGTTATCCCGATCTGACCATAGATGAAGTCGAAGATGCCGTGGAGAGGATGTATCGTCGGTTTTACTTCCATCCCAAGCCGATCCTGCGCATGCTGCGCGAGATGGCCACAGACGGGCATCTGCTGGTACGGCGCTTGCGGGAGGGCAGGGAGTTTCTGGAGTACCTGGGAGCGCGCAAGAAGATAGGCGGTTGTCGCAAACATCAACAGCCGTTTGAATGTTCTTAAATAAAGATTTCAAAGCCTTACTTAGGGATTGACAGTCGCCCGACAAAGCGGGAAGATCGGTGAGATTTTTGCAGGAACAGCAACTATGAATAACAATACGCTTCGCCAGTGCAAGGCTATCATATTCGATTTTGGAGGCACGCTGGACTCTGACGGCGAGCACTGGCTGGACCGTTTTTTCGAACTGTATGAGAAGACAGCGATTGATCTTCCCCGGGAGCTGATCAAAAAAGTCTTTTACCAGGTGGACGATGCTTGTTGCACCGATCCGCAAGTGGACCGAATGGGTTTGCGACCCTTAATGAAGCATCATGTTCATCTCCAGTTCGAGGCGCTCGAGTTGAAGGATGCCCGGAAGGAAGCGCACATGGTCGATTTGTTCTGCGCCAAGACCGAGTATTATCTGGAGCGAAATTGCCAGCTGTTAAAACGATTACGCGGTCCTTATAAACTGGGCGTGGTATCCAATTTCTACGGCAACGTTTCGACCATTTGCCGGGAAGCAGGGCTGGCGGAGTGCCTGGCTGCCATACTGGATTCAACGCAGCTGGGCGTGGGCAAGCCAGATCCGCAGATATTTCGTCGGGCTCTGCAGGAGATGGGTGTGGTGGCGGAAGAGAGCATTTTTGTAGGAGACTCTTATGAACGG
>JAVEVM010000322.1:0-5118 GCA_034005055.1 Desulforhabdus sp.
ATAGAGGCACAAACTCCTAATAAAATATTCTTTAAGAATGAAAACCAACCCTTTTTTACTTGCTCGATTCTAAAGTAATTAGTTGTTCCACCGAGCAACCCAGCTCCAACCATCAGAAGAATGATCAGTATATAGTGGTCCATAACTATTTCTCCTTTTGGTATAACGTGTCTGTAGAAAAAGTCCGCCAATGTAAAAGTTGCCGGCGTTTTTCGTCTCTGGCTAGCAAAACAGCATTCCTGCAAATTCAATAATTCCAGTTAATTACGAAAATTCCGTGTATGTCCTGCGATAACGTTTTCATTCAACAAATTGTTGCAATATCAGGCAAATAGTTTCGAAACTAATGAAGTTAAGCGGTTTGTAGATTTAATATTCCAGTCCCCTCGCGATTAGATCAATAAAGTTGAGCATTACAACAGGCATTTTGACTTTTCCTACAGGCTCAACGCCAAGGGTAACCTGCCGCCGTCACTGAACTTGCCGGGACTAGCGCAACGCTGCTCCCGGCGGTCAGGTTGACCCGTTAGCGGATTAGCATCGCTCGACAATTTTGCTCCATAATTCTCAAAAGTCGCGCCAATTCCTTTGTCACTGGTTCTTCTGATTTCGAAAATCCTCGCAATTGGATAGGTAGATGCCCCCGATATCCTTGCACCATCAAGCGACCGAGTAGGTGGGCCGCAAGTTCGTTGTTCGAAAATCCATGCCTTAGACACCGCCGAATTCCAGATGCAAGTAAATCTGCGACTTGGACACCTAGGCTTTGCTTCGAATCAACAAACGCAAAATCCTCCTGCATAAGTAAGCCAATATTCGTAATCTTTTTTTCTTCGTCCACGTCCAAACCGTATACTTCCCGCAAATACCTTGGGCGGCTTTCTTCAGAGTAGTCAAAGCGACTGAATGCTGAATAATCGGCTCCAGTGAGCATTGGCATCGGCTCAGAAAGAGAAACCGTTTGCAAGAGAGCTGGTGTAATAGTAACAAATGCTTTTTCGTATTCAGTTTGCGCTGAATTCTTTTGGTCTATTCGCCACCGGAATCGGCCTAAATACATCGGGGTTCTTTGTACAAAGTAAAGAATCCCGTTTAATATAATGCTGGCTATCAGGTCTACTTGGCACTGTAGCTGTACATAAAGCTGAGGTGCGATGGTTGCTACTCGTGCGGAAAAAGCCTGCAAACCTTCCCGAGCAGTTTGGTGGAGCATTTTATCCTTGTGCTCCACTATCTTATCCGCCTGAATTTTTTGATGTTCAATTATAATTGCCGGTTGATTCAGTCCTGCGTCTGTTGCAACTACGTACAGCACTCCTTCAAGAGCACCAAGTCCTTTAAGAAATTCAAAGTACACTTCTTCTTTGACGTCCCTTAACTTAATTTCTTCGCCAGCCTCCGCCGCAGCCCTTCGCTTTAGGTTTCTAACAACCTCCCGAAGGCACCTCCTGTCGGTCTCTGGGCTCATGTAGGCGGCGATGGAGTTCCATGAATCGCGTTTTGGGGCATTCACGAACGACCCGGACTCATCAATGAATATGTTCAATGCTTTTTCCCGCTAACAAGTTATTATCCAGTTTCCTGATAACTACTCCGAATAGAAATATCTGACAATTGGTTTCAAGTTATCAAGTTGTTTCTAACCGGATACCACTCGATTTGGCATGATATCCAGAAATCCTGATAACATTCTCATTGCCGTTGAGGCTTTTCTCACAATATTAGGATTCGATAGTCCTCAAAAAACAAGAGGAGGTTTGTTTGGGCAATCTCAATTTGAAAAGAAATTTGAAAAGTTGACCTTCATCGTAAATATACGTATTTTGTAAGTGGTAGAATTTTCTATTCTTCCTCAGCCATTGATTTTCCACGTCAGGTTATTTTCTTTTTTTCCAGTCTCCGGATCTTCGCTTTGGCCTTATTCAGTTCCTCTTGCGTGGCATCCGCCCTCTGCCTGAATAACTGAGCAGCTTCCAACTTAATATCGGCATCTACTTTCATTATATAAACTTCTTGCTCCTTAAGGGAGAGCTCCGCCTTCATATTTATCGTTTTTTCATAGATATCTCGCGCTTTATTCAAGGTGTTTTCTGCATAGAGCTCTCTTTGATGAGCTTCTTGTAATACCTCTTCGCTCAAGGTGATGGCCTCCTCGGATGCTTTATCGATCGCAAATTTTCGTCTGGCCAGCTCTCCCAGGGGATAGCCGATCGCCAGCCCCGATAACAGGCTGGCGAGTGCAAAAGGCCAAATTTCCCCGATTATCGACCATCCTGATTTCAGCATGGTGAGAACACATGCTTCTGTGCCTTTTCCATCACTGAATTGAACAATTGCATATCCATTTTCGGGAAGTGGAGGATCATGCAACGTCATGGTAAAGATACCCAAAGTGGGCACTACCCACCAGTTCAGCCAGATTAAACCTGTGATTATCCCTACGCCGACAATTATTCTCACTGCCCTCATCGGAGATATGCCTCTGTGGTGTCTTTTGCAAAATGACCCACCTCCTGGGCAACCGTTCCTTTTGCCTCTTCATATTGCATGCCGCGGCTTTGCAATTCTTCCATGCGCTCCTGGACATAGCTGTGCCGCAGGCCGTGGCCTCCGTTGGAAAAGCCAAGCTCCCTTTTGCTGGCAGCGGAAAAGCTCTGACTCCATGCCCGGCCGCCGCCAATATCGTAATGCTGAGAGTAGTTCACGCCTCGGTCGATAACCTGTTTTGGATCTGCAAGGCGGCGTTCCTCCAGACGACCCGCCAACTGTTTCGAGATCATAACCTCGCGCACCAGGCCACCTTTTCCTTCCACCGTGTAGCGCTCACCAACGCGGCCGGTAAAACGGTCTGCACTCCACTGCCTGTGGGTGGAGGCCTGCCGCTCTTCAGCCGGCCGTAGAGTCAGCAACTCATGAGCTCGTAAACCTGCATCATAAGCAATCCAAGTTGCCAGGCTGTTCCGTTCGGTCTGGGCAGAGGCTATCCGTTCGACCTGATCCGCGGTATAGCTTCGCGTGGCAAGGCGGGTCTCCAGCTCGCTTTTTACAACTTCGAGTTGGATGCCCAAATGCATCTGGATCGCCTGCCGGTCGAGATCAAGGGTCTTCTGCGCCACTATCCCGGCACGATCGGCCAGATACTGCTCTGCCTCCTTGACAGTTGCACTGCCCAGATCCCCCAGACGATGGTCCCGGATATATTCGGCAAAACCCTTGAGCGCCTGTTCATATCCCCGGGCGGTACCGAGGCTGTGGATCCGGCCATCGTCCGGGTTGTCATGACGCCCCTGGCCGAGTGCAATTTTATTGGAAACAGCATGTTCGGCCTGTGATTTGGCTGATCGAAAACGCGGCATATTTATTATTCTGTCCGGGGTGTATGCTGGTCCGTTTTCACCGTTTCACTGTTCATCTCCGGCAGCTTTTTCAGGTACCGGTCGACGGAACTACGGTTGATTTTGCAGCGATGGGTGACCCGTAGCCAGATGGCAAGATCGCCACAGGAAGCGCCGGCTTTTCTCATGGCCGCCAGCTCGGCCCGGTACCTTTCAAGGCGGCTCTTGCGGTAACGTTGCCGTCGTGCTCTAATCCTGAGAGCGCGGATTCGTTTAACTTCCTTTTGTGCATCAAATGTCTCCTTATCTTGTCTCATATGTCTGTCCTCCTCGCTTTGTGCTCTAATCCTGAGAGTGCGGATACGTTTAACTTCCTTTTGCGCATCAATTGTCTCCTTATCTTGTCTCATATGTCTGTCCTCCTCGCTTTGTCGCGTGAAACGCGGCAAAGCAGCTGATGTTGTTCTTTCCGCGCTGTGTCGGCAGAGGCTGACACAGCGCGGAAATTGCGGCGGCATCTGGTATACCTGGTAGCTGCTGTTGCCGCACAGCGCATTGCTCATGCCTGCGACAATGCGTCCATAATTTCCGCACCGCGCAGCGGTCCTCAAATCCGTGTGGTTTATTCCTCACGGATTTCCGTCTTTCCAGCGCAGCCATCGGCAATGGATGCGCAGCACACTACCCATCGCCGCCGGAGTGTGAGTCATCCCAGGCAAGCCCTTTGGCCAGCACCAGTGATGTGAGCGGGCTGTAGGTAATCCCTTGCGGTTGATCGGCGCTGACCCTGGCCAGGTACTCCTCCTGCTTCTCCTCAGGCAGCGATGCCCATAAGGCATCCCCGGCCGCGGTCTCGGCTTCTTCCAAGTCGGCATCAGAATTTTCTGCTTCTACCTCTTTTTTCGAGGGGGGTGACCTGTTTCGTTCGCAATGGGGCACGTACCATTCCGGTATCACCAGGGAGGTGCACAGGGACTGGAGATAGCCGCCGGGGTTATGCATTTCCACCCGCGTCTTTCTCCAGGTCTCGGCGGCAATATCGGCTGCTTCCTCAAGCCGCTTCGGGCCATGTCGTTGCTCCAGCTCCTTCAGCTCCCGGTCCGAGATCTTTTCCAGGGGTGTAGCGGACAACAACAAACGGATATTTTCTGTTGTTGTTTTTAATTTATTCTTTTCTTCTCTGTTCTGTTGTCTGTTCTCCGGCGTGACGTCACGTGACATATCTGTGTGACTGTCACGTGACACTTTATCAGGAGAGGGGAGGTCCTTGTTTTCACTTTTCTCATTGGCCCGGTGCTTCTGCTGCCGGAGCCTGTCCGTTTCCCGCCGGGCCTCTAGTTTGTCTGCACTCTGGTATTTCCCCCAGTTTTTGATGAACATCACCCCATCCCGATATTCGAGCATTTCCAGTTCGGTATAGACGTTCAGCGCGTGCTTCACCTTGGCGAGGGGAAAGCGCAGTTGCATGCTCAGGATCTCCGGTGTGTAGGGGAGCTTGTCAGTGACCATCAGGCCGCCGCCCCTGTTGCATTTGCCGGCCTCGGCGATCGTCAGCATCCAGATCAGGAGCAGCTCGTTGCCCCTTGGTCTTGTGCGAAGCAATTTGATTTTCCGGTGATCGAGTATATCGCACCGGATCTTTACCCAGTTCATAGCCCTCATTATTAGCCGACCGAACTTTCCCGGATGAGGTTGCGGATATCTTCTACCCGCCAGGCTGTAATTCTGGGGCCCAATTTTATTGGTTTTGGATAACGACCGGATTTTACGCCTGCCCACCATG
>JAVEVM010000323.1:0-5113 GCA_034005055.1 Desulforhabdus sp.
GGCCAACGCACAGCCCTTCGTGGTCGTCCATGGAGGCGAGTATTCCGGGATTGCTCACACTGGCAATCTGGTAAATGCAATCCAATTGCGCCGCGATCTGGAAGCACAGGGCGCTATCTTCCAGTCCACCATGGATACGGAAGTTATCATGCATCTGCTGGCTCGAAATCTTCAATTCGGCCTGGAAGAAGCATTGGTTGCCGCTCTGAGCCATGTCAAAGGCGCTTACTCGCTGGTCATGTGCACCCGGGATAAGCTCATAGGGATTCGCGATCCAAGGGGGTTTCGCCCCCTCTGCCTGGGCGAACTGAACGGCAGTTATGTGCTGGCCTCCGAAACCTGCGCCTTGGACCTGATTGAGGCCACCTACATTCGTGATGTGGAACCTGGTGAAATTCTCATCATCGACCATAACGGCTTGCGCTCTCTGCACCCTTTTCCCAAAACCCGTTCTGCCTATTGCATTTTTGAGTTTGTCTATTTTGCAAGACCTGACAGCAACATATTTGGACAGAACGTATACCTTTGCCGAAAGCGCCTTGGACACTTGCTGAAAGAGGAAAATCAGTCCATCGAAGCCGATCTCATTATGCCTTTTCCAGACTCGGGCAACTACGCAGCCCTCGGACTTGCCGAGGCATCCAGGATACCTCTTGAAATGGGTGTCATTCGCAACCATTATGTAGGTCGCACCTTTATTCAGCCAAGCCAGGCCATGCGCGATTTTGGAGTGCGAATCAAGCTGAACCCGGTACGCGAACTGCTGCACGGCAAACGGGTCATGTTAGTCGAGGATTCCATTATCAGAGGCACGACCACTCGAACGCGTATCAAAGCTCTGCGCAATGCTGGCGCCAAGGAAGTCCACATGGTGGTCAGCTGTCCTCCGCATCGTTTTCCCTGC
The DNA here is from genome assembly GCA_034005055.1 of Desulforhabdus sp. GTDB lineage: Bacteria > Desulfobacterota > Syntrophobacteria > Syntrophobacterales > Syntrophobacteraceae > Desulfoferrobacter. The sequence continues at coordinate 905 of JAVEVM010000323.1, forward strand.
CCTTACGGAATTGATTTCTCCACCAAAGGAGAGCTGATCGCGGCATCTCACTCAGTATCTCAAATCAGAGATTTCATCGGTCTCGATTCACTGAGTTACTTGAGTCTTGACGGACTCCTCAAGGGGGCAAACGCGTCTGCTGACGATCATCCATTCTGCCTTGCGTGCTTTAACGGTGATTATACCCTGCAATGCCTGGAGCAAGTGCGCAAAGACTGTTTTGAAACCCATAGGGCGGTGCCCGGCAGTTTCTGATGAAAGGCGTTAGGTTGGACGGACAAAGAGCTGAACTAGAATTGGCAGACACCCGCTATCCGGATTCTGAGGAAGCACCTTTTGCGCCTGTCAAATCCGAACGATCCACCCCCGACACTGGAGAAATACTTCGGATTGCACAAGAGGTTTTGAAGATCGAAGCGGAAGGGATTTTGCACCTGCTTGACCGTCTCGATGAATCCTTCGCCACGGCAGTTCAATGGATCTATCAGGCAAGCGGCAGGATCATTGTGACGGGGATAGGAAAATCGGGAGTGATCGGACGAAAAATCGTCGCCACCCTGAGCAGCACTGGAACCCCCGCCCTGTTCATGCATCCGGTGGAGGCAATGCACGGGGATCTCGGCATGGTTCGCAAGGAGGATCTGGTTTTGGCTCTCTCCAATAGCGGCGAAACCGAAGAGCTCAACATCATCTTTCCCAGCCTGCAAAACATCGGTACCAAAACCATTGCCTTAACCGGTAACCTGCATTCCACCCTGGCCAGATTCTGCGACTTGGCCATTTACACCGGTGTGCCGCGGGAAGCATGCCCCTTTGGTTTGGCGCCGACCGCCAGCACAACGGCTTTGCTTGCTATGGGAGATGCCTTAGCGGTAGCGCTTATCAAGCTGCGCAACTTCCAAGCGCAGGATTTCCGCCGTTACCACCCCGGGGGGCATCTGGGAGAGCGTTTGAAAATTGCTATTCGGGAGTTGATGCGGCGCGGGGATGAGATTCCTTTCGTTATGGAGCATATCCACGTGTGCGAGGCGTTGAAAGAAATGAACCTCAAGGGAATGGGAGCCACCCTTATTTTGGCGCAGGGCAAAAAACTGGTGGGCATCTTTACTGACGGCGATCTACGGCGAGCCATGAACAAATTCGTCGACTTTTCAGACCGAAAAATCCGTGATGTGATGACCCCGAATCCGCGCACTGTAACGCCGGATCGCTCTGTTGCAGAAGCGTTGGAAATCATGGAGCAGCACCTCATCACTGTGCTGCCAGTAATTGACAAAGAGGGCGGCTTACAAGGTATTTTGCATCTTCACGATCTGCTGGGAAAAGGAATGATTCAATTTACCCGATGATTTCGATTCGGAGCTCAAGCATTCGCCAGTCGAAGCAATCCTCCAGTTGAATTGCGAACCCAGACCCGAATATGTACAGTCAGCTCATCTACTTCCTTGTCGCCTTAGTACTTTTTACTCTCCAGCAGCCCGGCGCCAGACCTCTACTGCCGCTGTCGGCAACGATTGCTGCGGCCGCGCTATTTTTCCTACTGTACGCATTGATTTGCAGATTCTTTTTGCAGCGCCTGCAGCGCTCCTCCCGGCTGGTTTCTCACTCGAATCTGTCGCACCAATATCACCGTTTGCAGAATCGACTTTCTATTCTTGCGCTGGCATTTGTCGCCATTTATATCTATATCCTGAACATCAAATTCTACCTTCAAGTCATCCCCGGCCTCGCAGAATCCCTCACTATTTCTGGAATCACTGGTATAGGCCTGTTTTTGATGCATCTGGCGCTGATCTGGTTCTGGAGTCATCCTCTTTACCGACAGATTTACCACTCAGATATTTCGCTGACCGCATTTCTACGGGCGCATATCGCTTTTGTCTCAGCTATCCTGATTCCATGGCTTCTCATCTCAACCGCCAGCGATCTTTTGCAGATTGCGAAACTGCCCGCGTTTTTGACCGGGGACTTGGGGCAGTTCGTGTTGCTTGGCTCCTTGCTGCTCGTGTTTGTCCTCTTCGCACCGTGGCTCGTGATTCGACTTTGGGGATGTAAGCCGCTCCCGCCGGATTACAAGAGAGAAGAATTGGAAAGCTTTTGCAGACAGAACAATTTCAGGGTCGGCGGTTTCATGCTGTGGCCTCTGTTCGGAGACGAAATGCTCACGGCTGGAGTAATTGGGATCCTTCCCCGCTGGCGCTATATTTTGATAACCAAAGGCCTTATGTCATTGCTTGACACCGATGAGCTGAAAGCCGTGGTCGCTCACGAAATGGGGCACGTCCGGCGACTGCATGTCTTGATATATCTCATTTTCTTCATCGGTTACTCGGTGCTTGCTTACTCTTTTCATGATGTGATTTTTTTGTCTCTTCTCCGAAACGAACTGTTTCTGCAATGGGCTACGGCGGCCGATTCAGTTCAGCTGACTCTATTTTCCATTGTCTATACGACCCCCATCTTGTTGCTGTTACTGCTTTATTTTCGCTATATTTTCGGCTTTTTCATGCGCAACAGCGAACGCCAGGCTGACCTGTATGCTTTAGGGCTGCTCGGAAGTCCATCCACTTTAATCTCTTCGCTGCAAAAAATCGCATTCCACAGCGGCCAAATCGAAGACCTGCCCAGCTGGCATCATTTCAGCATCCGACAGCGTATCGACTTTCTAGTGAGATCTTACCGGCAGCCGGTATTGATACGAAGTCACGACCGTAAGCTATATGGCTCCATTCTGCTCTTTTTTGCATTGATCATCGGCTTCAGTTTCCTGGGCTTTCAACTGCAAAACACCAGAGCAGTAAAGCAATGGAAGCTGCAGATTCAGACTGAAATGCTTGAAAAACAGATTCAACGTACTTCAGCAGACCCAGAGCTGTACGCCGCCTATGCAGGATTACTCTTAGATTCGCAGCGGTACGAAACGGCGCTGTCACTATTAACCAAAGCCGTTGCGATGGCTCCTAAAAATGCGACGGTATTGAACAACCTGGCGTGGCTCTACGCAACTGCCCCAGCCCCGTATTTTGATCCGGGCAAAGCATTGAAACTGGCACTTGAGGCCGCTGCCCTTGAGTCACAACCTTATATTCTGGACACCTTGGCCGAAGCCTACTACGCAAACAATCGCTACCAGGAAGCCCATGCAGCCATCCAAAAAGCTCTGGCAAAAGAACCCCAAAACAGAGATTATTTTTTGAAGCAACTGGAAAAATTCGAGCGAGCCGCGCGCACCGAAAAAGCGGGAGTTAAGTGATCGGCAGGGGGCTCTGAAAACTGTCCGCACAGCACCGGAAGTGCCGGTCGAAAGACCAGCTTGACCAATCTAAGGCATGCCTTCCAGGCTTAGCTCTTTGCGGACAGGCAGGAATCCAGAGATCGGCGGAAAGCGTGCGAGCATAAGAGAGCTTGACAGCAGAGCTGCAAGGCAAGCCCCCTGCTGCGGTCGGATGCCGCAATCCTGGAACTGAGTGCTTCCTGAACTTCGCAGCCGGTCCAGTACTGCTCTGTTAGAACTGACTTAAGACCACGAGCAAGTGAGCGACTTCGCTCAGCGGCGCATTCAGGTTGAACCGGTGGTTGGCAAGAAAGCTGTTCGGCCCGGAATTCAAAATCAGCCAGGGGTCCATCTGTTCGGCAATATGAAGCTCGTGCAAAATCTCATCCATTATTGCTATGGCATCCAAAGTTGTCGCCAGCTGACTCTCGAATCCCACCCGAACCACCTTCAGAATTTCATAGTATACGTGGGCTACGCCTTTTGCATAATAATAGTAGTCGTCACTTTCAAAGAAGCCGACGTTTTGCCTGATCAAATTGCGGTTTACATTACCCAGCAGGTCCCGGTAAGTGGAAATCAGCAGGAGTAAGTTGTCACTCCGGTAGTAGAATCGGCGTTGCCCGTTCTCGAGCTTAACCAGGAACTTTTTCAGGTGATCCACCGCTTCACTGTAGGAGTTCTCAGCGGACGGGAACCAGAACAGTGTTGCCCGGTTCATAAGCAGATTGAGCGCCGCCTCCAACTCTGGATCATAAGCATCGGCATCACCCATTCGCGTAAGGCTGTCCTTAAGGCGAAGGGTCGTAAACCGAAGCGCTTCGAGAACCCCCAATTGAAAACTGTTAACATTGTCAGTGAATCTGCCAAGTACGATATCGTTCGGGCGCCATCCAAGGGTTCGGCCTTTAAGCTCATGCTGCATCAAAGCCACC
>JAVEVM010000324.1:0-5113 GCA_034005055.1 Desulforhabdus sp.
ACAGGCGGTTTACGACGCTCAGGATCTTGCAAAAAGCCAGCAAGAGGCTCTCCAGGATCTTCTTGTGCAGGCAGTGACCCAGGCTTTGGGAACAGTCCTTAGCCCTTCGCAGATGGGCAGCCATTATGCTGCCTTACAGACGAATATCTTAAAACAGCCGGAGCGATACGTACAGACGTATCAGATCTTCTCAGAAAATCCTGCCGGCGGCTTGTATCGAATCACAGGCCAGGTTGCGGTCGCCATGGACGTGCTGAAAAGAGATGTTCGGAAATTGGGCTTGACCACTTCTGGAGCGCCTCAACCGCAACCGATTGAGCCCGCCGCCCCTGAGCAAACGGCGCAGCGGGAAGAACCTGCAGCCGCCCCGGAACCCGCGCAAGCGCCTGAACCTGAACCTGAACCTGAACCTGAACCTGCACAATATCGCGAACAGCCTGAAGCTCCTCCTCAACTATCGCAATCCCCGGAAAAAAAGATTCTCTGGGCGGTGGCGGAAAATTGGGACGGTACCTGGATTTTGCCCGGCAGTAGTGCGGATCCACAAAGTCTTTTCGGGATGAGTGCTCTTCAGGAAACGCAGGACTACCTCTGGTCCGTGGACTTCCCTCAGACCGGGGCGCTCTCCGTTGACCCTTCCGGCAACCTTTCCCGGGAAAGACTCCTCGCTTTGGCTCGCTCAATGGGAGCTCAAAGCATCGTAACAGGTAGCCTCATTTTTCATCCGGGTGACGGACAACGCCCCCTGCTGAAGACGTCACTGGAGGTTATTGATGTCTCTTCCGGTCAGTCGAAAGGAGACGTTCACAAAGAATTGGAGATCTCCTATTCGCATCAGGAGGGCGCCATGAGAATGGCATATGAAGTAGTTCCACAACTGGATCGTTTGTTGCGCGGAACTTCTTCCGCAGTTATTCCTCAATCCGGTGTCAGCGTGGCGGCTGGTGATGAGTGGACCTTGCTGGTGCATTCGGAATACCCTTATGCCAGTTGGGAAGAATTGGAGGAGGTGCTGAGAGGTCGTTTTGGCTCGATGCACGTCAACAAAGTGGAGTTCGGTCCTAATCTGGCCAAGATAAGAATCCAGGGAATCGGGTCGGAGCTTCTCAGCATGCTTCAGGAAGGCATACCTTTAAAGGATGGTGCACGGATGCAGGCGAGCGGCTACTCTCCTGAAAACCGGTCGGTGGAATTGTCATTGGTCCGGTTCTAGCTAAATCAGGCTTCACAGATGACGATTCCCAATGCTCTCACGCTGATCCGTATTTTTCTCACTCCCGTCATAGTCTGGCTGTTGCTTGATGCAAGGCTAAATTATGCCCTGGTGGTTTTTTTTATCGCCGGCCTAACGGATGGTTTGGACGGCTTGATAGCCCGGGTGTTTCACCAGAAGACCAAACTTGGTGCTTATCTTGATCCGTTAGCCGACAAACTGCTGTTGGTGAGCTCCTTTATCTTGCTGGGGCATCTTGGATTGGTCCCGATATGGCTGTCGGTGATCATTGTCAGCCGAGACGCCCTGATCTTGCTGGGATTGATGACGTTGATGTTTCACAATGTGGCGGTGGAGATCAAGCCTTCAATCACAAGCAAATTAACAACTCTGCTCCAGCTTTTGACGGTACTCGTGGTGTTGAGCTCCTCCTACCATTCGCTCCCGCGGTGGGTATATTCCATCCTGTTCCTGTTTGCCGCAACCTTTTCCATAGCCAGCGGGCTTCAATACGTCCTCAAAGGGCTGCAGTTGCTTGATGCCCGCCGGACGAATAGCCAGCCGTAAACGGGGCAAAGACTTCGACCCGGTCTGCTCGCTCAAGCATCCCAGTCCAATTGTCCCTTTGCGAATGACTATAACGCCTTTAAGGGACGCGCACGGCAAACTCCTCTTGCTGTCATTTTGCTTGACATGATTTGCCGACCTCGTTATAGAGTCTACAACAACATGGAGGCACGTAGCTCAGGGGGAGAGCGCTACCTTGACGCGGTAGAAGTCGGCGGTTCGAAACCGCCCGTGCCTACCAGGAATTTGAGGCTTGATGCATTGACAAATCGTATAAGACAGGGGAAATTACGGGTCGAGATAAGGCGCCTTGTTGGCTGAGTCGAATTCGCAGCATAGTCAAAAAAAAGCGTTTCAGATTCTCAAGAGAGACCATAAGAGTCCGTTTACTAGAGGCATTCTCACTCCTTGCGAGGAAGAATGCCTTTTTTGCTCCGGGCACTCCTTACATTGTTAATCTGTTGTTCCCGATTATGTTTAGATTGGAATGGGCATGAACTCGAATACTATTCAGGTGACGTTTGCAGATGGAGGGCAGGAGCCACTTCCCAAAGGGATCACGGTGATGGAAGCCCTCAAAGCAACGGGTCGATCCGCCGAGGGCTGGATTGCATCGCGGGTGAACGGCAATCTCGTCGATCTCTACCGTCCTATCGAAGAGGATGCCAAGGTTGAGGCGGTCACGGCCGCCTCTGCCGAAGGTCTTGAAATCCTGCGCCACAGCGCTTCCCATATCATGGCCCAGGCGGTGAAAGTTCTATTCCCGGAGGTGAAGATCGCCATCGGTCCGGCCATCGAGCATGGTTTTTACTATGATTTTGATGTATCCCGGCCGTTCACCCAGGAGGACCTGGCAACAATAGAACAGAAGATGAAGGAGATCATTGCCGGTCGTTTGCAGTTTCATCGAAAGGAGATGACACGCGAGGAAGCGATCCGCTTATTTCGCGACCAGGGAGAGGGCTATAAAGTCGAGCTCCTGACCGAACTGGATGCCCCCACAGTGTCCGTATACGAGCAGGGTGACTTCATTGACCTTTGTCGCGGTCCGCACATTCCCCATACGGGATTCGTCAAGGCCTACAAGCTGACCAGTGTGGCCGGTGCGTACTGGCGTGGCGATGAGCACAACCGGATGTTGCAGCGAATTTACGGCACCGCTTTCCCCAACAAGGATTCTCTGAAGCAATACCTGCACTTTTTGGAGGAAGCTCAAAGGCGGGATCATCGACGCCTGGGGAAAGAGCTCGATCTTTTCAGCTTCAGCGACGAAGTGGGCGCCGGCATGGTCATCTATCATCCTAAAGGGGCCTTGCTTCGCCATATTCTGGAAACGTTTGAAAAGCGGGAGCACCTCCGCCGCGGCTACCAATTGGTTATCGGGCCGACTCTGCTGAAAACTGAATTGTGGAAGCGTTCAGGTCACTTCGACCATTATCGCGAAAACATGTACTTTAGCGAGATTGACAATCAGTCCTACGGTATCAAGCCGATGAACTGTTTGGCGCATATGCTCATATACAAATCGAAAATTCGTAGCTATCGCGATCTGCCTCTGCGCCTTTTTGAGCTGGGAACCGTCCACCGTCACGAAAAATCCGGAGTTCTGCACGGACTTCTGCGGGTCAGACAGTTCACTCAAGATGATGCTCATATCTTGTGCATGCCCGAACAGCTGCATCAGGAGATTCAAAAGATCATCGATTTTGCCCTGGAGGTGATGGGAATCTTCGGATTTTCCTACGAAATGGAAATCAGCACACGGCCGGAGAAGTCCATCGGCACCGATGAGGACTGGGAAAGGGCCACCAATGCGCTCATCAGCGCTCTGGAAGACAAAGGCATGCCCTATAATGTCTGTGCCGGGGAGGGCGCCTTTTACGGGCCTAAAATCGACGTCAAGCTCAAAGATGCATTGGATCGCCGCTGGCAGTGTGCTACCATACAATGCGATTTTACTCTGCCGGAACGGTTTGACCTCACTTACATAGGGGCTGATGGGGATCGGCATCGGCCGGTAATGGTGCATCGAGTCATCTTGGGGGCAATTGAGCGCTTCATGGGTGTCCTCATCGAGCATTATGCCGGAGCTTTTCCGACGTGGCTGGCCCCGGTTCAGGCGAGCATAATGACAGTGACCGACGCACAGCTCGAGTTTGCGAAAAAAGTCTATGAACAACTGCTGGATGCAGGCGTACGGGTAGAATTGGATGACCGAAGCGAGAAACTGGGCTACAAGATTCGCGAAGCTCAGATGCAGAAAGTGCCTTATATGCTGGTGATCGGCGATCGTGAAGTCGCCGCCGGTGGTGTGAGGCCGAGACGCCGTGACGGAGCTCAGCTGGAGCTGATGACCCCCGATCAAGTAGCTGGTCTGATTGAACAGGAATGTCTGGAGGCGACCAAAGGCAGGATCGGCCTTGGGACCGTATAACATGAGGAAAGGAGGACAATACCCTGGAGAAGCAAGTCAATGTAAATGAGAATATCCGTGCCCAAGAAGTCAGAGTCATAGGTCAGGACGGCACCCAACTCGGTATTCTGCCTTTGAAGAAGGCCTTGGATCTAGCTGCCGAAGAGGAGTTGGATCTAGTTGAGGTGGCTCCTGGTGCGAATCCGCCCGTCTGCAAAATCATGGATTATGGCAAATTCAAATACCAGCAGAGTAAAAGGGTGCAGGAAGCCAAAAAGAAGCAGACGGTTATTCAGGTAAAGGAAGTGAAGGTTCGCCCAAAAACAGACGAGCATGATCTGCAGGTCAAGATTCGCCATATCAGACGTTTTTTGGGGCAGAAGGACAAGGCGAAAGTGACCATCGTCTTTCGCGGAAGAGAAATTGCTTATACAGACCAGGGGATGAAGATTTTGGAGCGGATTGAAGAGGACCTGAAAGAGGAAGCTGTGATCGAGCAGCATCCAAAAATGGAAGGTCGCAACATGGTCATGATCTTAGCCCCCAAGTCATAAGTGCCGACCATAAAAAATGCTTGACACACCTTGTGAACCTCAATAGATTGCTCGCTTCAGTTGCGCCTTGGCTTCAGAGAGTGAACAGTTTGCTTGACGGACAGAGGCTTTTTGCCTGCAGTTCCCGAGAGCTGGTGTGGTTTGTTTTGTACATGCAGCAGCTTGAATTTTTTGAAGTTGCTCGATATATGTATCGAGTTTGCCCGGGAGGAGAAGATGCCAAAGATAAAAACCAACAGAGGAGCGGCCAAACGCTTTAAGCGCACAGGTACCGGCAAGTTTGTCTGCTTCAAATCTAACAAGAGTCACATCCTTACGAAAAAGACGCGTAAGAGAAAACGGCACCTGCGTCAGAGCACAGTAGTC
>JAVEVM010000325.1:0-5108 GCA_034005055.1 Desulforhabdus sp.
CGCCTTCAACAAGCGCTGGTCGTTTCGCCACGGAGGCTTGCGTGGGCCGACTTTCGTGCGCTACTGCGTATCCTACGCACTGGGCTACCTGATCAACCTCGGAGCCCTGCTGATCCTGGTCGATCGACTCGGCTACCCTCATCAGGCCGTTCAGGGCGTGATGATTCTCACCCTCGCGGTCCTGCTCTTCCTGTTGCAGAAATTCTGGGTCTTTCGACCAAGCGTCGCTTCCTCACACACCACCGGCTTGCATCCATGAACATTCCCTTCAACAAGCCCCACATGACGGGCAAGGAGCTCTGGTACATCGCTCAGGCCCATGCCAATGGTCACCTGGCCGGCGACGGCCTGTTCACCGGGAAATGTTCGCGTTGGCTTGAAGCGCGCACCGGCGCCTCGAAGGCGCTGCTGACCCATTCGTGCACCGCAGCGCTGGAGATGGCGGCGATCCTGGCGGATCTGAAAGCGGGCGACGAGGTCATCATGCCTTCGTACACTTTCGTGTCGACGGCCAACGCCTTCGTGCTGCGCGGCGCTGTTCCGGTGTTCGTCGATGTCCGACCGGACACGCTGAACCTCGACGAGCGCCTGATCGAGGCGGCGATCACCGAGCGCACGCGTGCGATCGTGCCGGTGCACTACGCCGGCGTGGGCTGCGAGATGGACGCGATCATGGACATCGCACGCCGCCACGACCTGCTGGTGATCGAGGACGCGGCTCAGGCCGTGATGGCGAGCTACAAGGGCAGGCCGCTCGGTGCGATCGGTCACATGGGCGCACTGTCCTTCCACGAGACCAAGAACATCATCTCCGGCGAAGGCGGCGCGCTGTTGGTCAGCGCACCGGGAGGTGCGGAGCGCGCCGAGATCATCCGCGAGAAAGGGACCAATCGTTCCCAGTTCTTCCGTGGCCAGGTGGACAAGTACACCTGGGTGGATATCGGCTCGTCCTACCTGCCAGGTGAACTGATCGCCGCCTTCCTGTGGGCGCAGATGGAGGAGGCAGACAGCATCACCCGCCGCCGACTCGGCATCTGGAACACCTATCACCAATGGTTCGCCGAGGCGGAGCGTCAAGGCCGCTTGCGACGGCCGGTCATCCCCGCGCACTGTACCCACAACGCGCACATGTATTACCTGCTGTTGCCCGGCCTGGAGGAGCGCACCGCCTTCATCGAGCGCTTGCGTGCACACGGGATCCACAGCGTGTTCCACTACATTCCGCTGCACGCTGCGCCTGCCGGGCGGCGCTTCGGTCGTGCGCACGAAGCCTTGACGGTCACCGAGGACATCGCCGATCGGCTGGTGAGGCTGCCATTGTGGCTGGGTATGGAGGACTCTCAGACCGAGATCATCCAGCAAGTGCTCGCGGCGCTCTGAGGTCTTGTTCCGCGCAGCCCGCGCGAGGAATGCTCTTGAATCAACCCCTTGATGAGCGCGAGTCAGTTGACGTCGGCATTGAAGCCACGGGTTCACTGTCCTCGATGAGCTCGCACCGGCGTCACATTACTGCAGATCGAATCGGGCTTCGCAAGTGGCGGAATGGAGCGGCTGTCTTGCGCTATCTGGTAGCCGGCATGCATCCTCAAGCCATTGCGCTACGGAGCCCGTGACTGCAGGACTGATGGCGTCGATTTCACTCAGGCGCTTCCAGAACCGCCCAATCGGTTGGGAGTCAGTCGTTCTTTCCCTCGAAATAAGCAGGTAGCTCGCCCCGTTATTTGCCCGGATGAAATCGAAGTCACGCCATTGGTAGGTGCCTTCCGCAGCCTTCTGGATGTCGAAGATCCAGGAGAGAAGGCCGATCCACTCACCGGGAAAATCCGAAGCCGTCTTTCCGGAAACGGAGTAGGAGGGATGAAGATAGCGCGAATCAATTACCAAGCATGAGGCTTCCACACCTTCGCCGAAATACGCTTTTCGTTGTTGCTCACTGCCGTAGTATGCAGCGGTTATGATGTCCCAATAGTCGCGTATCTTTCTTTCGAAGTAATAGCCCAAGTTGTAGTAAGCCAGCATCCGGGTTTCGAGGACAATGCATTCGACCGGCGTGACTGAAGAAATCGCCTCGGCCCAGTGATAATCCACCCCCTCATCCTGGTGCATCGGCAGAATGCGGCCGTGTAGATTTCTTGCGGCGCCGACAGTGAGCGCGAGGAGAAGGGCAATAAAAACGAGTGATTGATTCTTGGTGTTTTTTGTAATTGCGTCGCGGCCATCTCCAAGTGAAATGGAGAGCAGAAAGAAAAGTGGAATGAGAATGAAGGTGGGCCAGCCGTCATCCGTTGGATTTCCCCAGAGCGTAAGCGTCCAGAAAATTGCAAGCACAAAGAGAAGGAGCGAACGCTCCTGTCTATGACGTGCTTTCGATAGGATCTGCCTGATGTTCCAGGCGAGCATGACTACAAGTCCAGTAAAAAATACGCCGAGAACGCCCTCTCTCATGCTCCAGACAGGCAGCTGGAAGGCGTTGAACTGGCTCTGCAGCAGGACCCACGAGTTAGCCCAACTGTAATTTTGAAAGTTGAAGTACTTGGGGTCCGCCATGACCTGTCCGAAAAAGGTCAGGTAGTTTATGAAGGATTGGAGTGAAAGGTTTTCCTGCACATGGGATGCAGCCCATATATATAGAGAGAGAACGACTGCGCCCGATGTGAAAAGAACCATCAATGCAGCACGCAGCCCGTTTTTTCCTTTTGTTGAATAAAGGTAGTAACCTAATGGAAAGCAGATCAACACCATGGCCTGATGGTATAGAACTGTGATTGCGTAAAGCGCTGCGATTTTTATCATCCACGCAGTGCTGTATTCATCCGGCCTCGTTGAAAAAAGAGTCCAGAGTAGCAGGCTTAATGCTCCCATAAGAGGAGCGTAGGCCTGCGGTTGCATCGCAAAAACCCATGCCATCTGGCTGGTCAGCAGTAACCCAGCCAAGAGAAAGGCTATTGGGTGGCTGCCGGTTGCTTTGAGGGCGATTGCTCGTGTGCACAGGACGGCGATCAGCATCCAGAAGGCACTATGCACCTGACCAGCATCTATTGCGGTGCTGTCCGCGTAAAAAATGCGCAAAAATTCAAGTAGGAGCGCATTGATGGGCATATAGATCAGATGATGGGGGTGCCATATCCTGGGGTCGAGCGTTTCCACCAGCCCCGCCCAATACACGCTATCGCGAATCATCTCCAGCGGACGAAACGGAATCAGGGTGAAAGCGAAAAGAATGAAAAGGAGTATGAGCCATCGCCTGCCTGCAGGATCGAATGTGGCGGAGGGCTGGTCTTCCATGATTGTTTCTGCTGCAGATGGATGCATTCTTGCTAGCATGGCCTGCTGTCGTCGTATTGTTTCAGTAGGGCGCGATGGCATGTCATGTCCAGTAGTTTTTTCGGCTCGGCTTGGTGACGAAACGCCTGGTCTGTCGGAAACCGAGCATCGATCTGATGAGGCCCAGCTCCGGCTCCTCACTCTGCTCTAATAGGGTGGGCTCTTCGAAGTGGCTGCGTCAATCCCGATCCTGATGGTGCTTATCGCGCGCCGCCACGGTCAAGGCCTCGATCATGGCATCCTGCCAGTGGAGCGGTGCGGGTCATTTCTCGCTCGTGCGTCCTGGTCGGCGCCGCAGTGCGGTCGAGCACATGCGGGATGTGCGATTGGGTGAAGGGTCGAGGATGGAATCATACAATCACATCAAGGTGTTATGGTGGATCATGGGCTGTGCGAACACGGACTCGTGATATTTGCTCCTGCTGCAAGGAGGGATTGGATTATGCTGCACAACTCTCCCTGCGGACCTGACGGTTACAACCTTGCTCGATCGCCTGAAGAAGGGTTTGGCAGGAAAGCTCACAAACTTTGAGTTCGGGGAAAGACAGGATCATGGCCAGTGATAAACGGGCAAAATACTTTTCAGTCGACGCCTTCTCGGTTCTCGCTGCAGCAGAAGCCGGCAATTGGTGGTTTCGCTCACGAAACCGTTTGATTCTATGGACTCTTGATCGCTACTGTCAGCCGATTGGTAGTTTTCTGGAAATCGGCTGTGGGACGGGTTTTGTCCTTGAGGGGGTTCATCGGGCGTACGGTGAGGCTAAACTTTTCGGCTCTGAATATTTCGAAGAAGGGCTGAACTTTGCACGAGAAAGGGTTCCATCCGCAGAGTTTTTCCGTCTTGACGCCACGCAGATGACAGATGTTGGAGTATTCGATGTGGTGGGCGCTTTTGACGTGCTTGAGCACATCGACGAGGATGAGAGGGTTTTGAGTAATGTCTTCAATGCCATAAAGGCCGGGGGGTTTTTGATTGTCACCGTCCCCCAGCATCGCTGGCTCTGGTCTCCAGTGGACGACTACGCTTGCCACGTGCGGCGCTACACCCGCGGGGAGTTGGTGGGAAAGATCAAGGCGGCAGGCTTCGATGTTGTTCAGGTGTCGTCCTTCGTGAGCTTGCTTCTCCCCTTGATGTGGATTTCTCGCCTTCTCTCTCGGACGAAGAGTGTTGAGCCCATGAGTGAGTTCAGAATTCCAGGATGGCTGAACAGAGTGCTTGAAGCGGTCATGAGCTTGGAGCGTAGGCTCATTGCGTGGGGCCTCCGTTTTCCTGCAGGAGGTTCTTTGATTGTCGTCGGAAGAAAAAATCGCGACTCCGCTCAATAATCTGAATTCGGCTGAACGCCGGCGCAGTTAAATGCTCATCAACAGCTTGTCGATAATCCTGCGGCTTTAAAAGTCGATATTTCCACCCACGACCCGCTTGCGCCACTCAGGTAGCCACTATTTCCATGACTTGAATCGCATGCTACGGAGAGTCAGATTTCTTGCCGCGTGAGCATGGCCAGCAGAAGGCTGGCGGCGAGGCGTCCCCTCTGAGTCGGCGAGGCAATCAGAGCCAGTAGCAGATCTTTGATTGCCTGTAGGTGCTGGCCATCTCGCCATGCCCATTTCGCATAGTCGCAAAGAAGGCCCGCGTAGACGCTTCTCCAGAATACGCCCTGCTGGTCCTGCGGGAGGAGTCTGCGGTTCTTGCGCGTCATTGCGAGCGCGCCACGGCGCATGGCGGTTCGGTTGCGGCTGACGCTTGCAGGGTGTTTCAGGATCACCACCAATGGCTCTTC
>JAVEVM010000326.1:0-5104 GCA_034005055.1 Desulforhabdus sp.
CCGCAGAAAGCGAGAGAAGCTTTGAAGCGCGACGATTTGCAGAAGTTGAGGGGAATCTTCATGGCCGCGCCTGCCCCTCCTACAGCACAGGCTCCTTGCTTTATTGGCAGACGTTTGTACGATCAGTTAGCGGCTGCTGGATCTTGGCTTCAGTTTTGTAGGAAGTGATTTCGGGCCGCAAAGGACGCTGGGAGCTTTTACCAAAATGTGCTCTGCCCGTCATGCCGACTTTAACATAGCCAACAGTGAAAAACTTTCGGCCACCGAGCGTGTCGGCAAAACTACTCTCGAACCCGTTAGTGATACCCGATTAAGGTCGGGCGCGGGATGCTCCGAACGGGCGTGCAATAGTACTTAAGTCTTATTGAAGACAGCAAACTCGATTCCCTGCAAAAACTGAACAACCGAAGCACCTGGTGGACCAGGTGGAGCTCAACAAGCTGTCCCAACAAGGGCACATACTCAGAACTGGTTTGAGGATGAGCTATGAGTAGAATATAGGGTGCTGAGAGCGGCGTGCGGGATGCGTGCCCCATCGTTTGGAACATCGGTTTTCAAGCTGTTTGGTGTTCGCTTAAATGAAAAAGTCTGACATAGAGATCTTGAAGGACGGCGACCTCATCCCGTTTTAGGAGCCCGCCCGAGCATGCACTGAAAAGTCAGTCCCGCGCAGGCGCATTGCTTAAACGTAAGCATTTACCCTTGGATTCTGATGCCTTGCGGTATCACGAAAGGTCCCGATACGCCTTCCCGCAGGTTTTTAGCGGGCCTCCGGCTCGGAGCGGACCGATGAACGTGCTGATGCACAGCTAATCAACGGTGGAAACCATGGCCGGATGCTTTCTGCAGGGGACTACCAGCTCGAATTGCGCAAGTGGCAGCCGAGCAGGGTTTTGATATTGAAAGTTCATCGCTAATATTTGAACTTCAGTTGCGGCAGCTTCCGTAGCCAAACAGTTTTTCACGGATCTCCTTGGATCGAGGCGGCATGGCTTTGTAGAGAAACTCCATTTGATCCTGCAGCCACTGGAGGCGAACAGCCACGGGAGTGTTTCTGTAGGTCTCGAAGTCCTCCCGGCTCCGGTAGTAGAGCAAAATTACGCGGCCTGGAATGGACTCTAGCGGTTCAACCTTCATGAGTCCACTCCTCCAATACTTTCCTGAGAAAGTAAATGTCGGCCCTATCCTGCGGCCGATCCGAGATTTCTTTCATGGCGATCAGTTCGGTGATGGGGACGACCGGAATTGCAATATCGTCCAGTGCAAAATCCCTTCTACTCCGGTATACTCGATCAAAGTCAAAAGGCTCCTCGACGAAAACATCCAGAAGGAAGAACGGGTTGTGTGCGTCATAGAAACTGAACACTCGCATTCCTTTTTCCCGAACCCATCGCGCCCTCTGTCCCTCAAGGCGGAACTGTTCCAGAGGGACTGGAACCTTTGCTTTTAAACCCAGAAGCTGCACGACCTCCAGAAACTTATCAATGTTTTCTTCATCAAGCTTCAACACCAGATCGATATCGGCCGTGGACCTCTGTATGCCGTACAAGTTGACGGCAATACCCCCGGCCACCAGATACTTCACTGAAGCCCCGTTGAGGGAGCTAAACAGTCGACTGAAAAGTTGCATTGCCTTGCCTCAGTCCCGTCCCGGCAATCTCTAAAGACACGATCAGCCATTATCGCTGCCAAACCCTTAAACAGACTGCTCCAAAAAGTAAAGTGCGAAATCTCCCACAAAGTGCTCTCATCATTTGTTTTGTTGTGCATAACACCGTGGGCACTCTACACATTCTCGGGTTACTGATTTCCGGCTCTGCGGTTGCTCTGCCGTTTTAGTATCCTCAAATGTCCGTCGAAAATCGAGGCCACCAGTGTTCTCGGACAGCATCCTAACGCATATTCCCCGAACGCAGCAAATCGTCAAAGTAATCGATGGTCTTGCGCAACCCCACATTCAGGGGCACTTTGGGCTCCCAGTCGAGGTTCTCCCTGGCCAGTTTGATATTGGGCCGACGCTGCACCGGATCATCGGAGGGCAATGGCTTGAACACTATCTCAGAGCGAGAGCCCGTCTGCTCCAGCACCTTTTCGGCGAGCTCCATGATGGTGAATTCAGAGGGATTCCCAAGATTTACCGGACCGGTGAAGCCATCCGGGCTTTTCATAAGCCGAAAGAGGCCCTCGATCAGATCATCTACATAGCAAAAGGAGCGCGTCTGCGACCCATCGCCGTAGATGGTGATCGGCTGTCCCTGGAGCGCCTGGACAATGAAGTTGGAGACCACTCGTCCATCATTTGGATGCATATGCGGCCCGTAAGTATTGAAAATCCGTGCAACTTTGATGTCGAGGCCGTGCTGACGGTGGTAATCGAAAAACAAAGTCTCGGCGCATCGTTTGCCTTCGTCATAGCAGGAACGACGCCCGATACAGTTGACATGTCCCCAATAGTTTTCGGTCTGCGGGTGGACTTTCGGATCGCCATAAACTTCCGAGGTGGAGGCCTGCAGGATTTTCGCCCTGAGCCTTTTAGCCAGGCCCAGCATGTTGATGGAGCCGTGCACGTTCACCTTGGTCGTTTGCACCGGATCGTTCTGATAATGAATCGGTGATGCGGGACAGGCGAGATTATAGATTTCATCCACTTCGACATAGAGGGGATAGGTGATATCGTGCCGATACAACTCAAAATAAGGATTAGTGAGGAGATTTAATATGTTGCGCTTACTGCCGGTGTAGAAGTTATCGACGCAGAGCACGTCGTGCCCTTCCTTAAGGAGCCGATCACAAAGATGAGAGCCGAGAAATCCGGCTCCACCCGTTACTACCGTACGCTTTCTAAAATGCATTTAGATTCCTTTCCTGCTGTTTGTAGGTAAGAAGTATGGGAAATTGCTCGCTTCGGCATCAGGAGGAATTGAGCGCCTGCTGAATTAGCTTTGTCAATACTTTGTCCGCGTCGAAATACTCTTCGGCGATTGCAGAGGCGGCTCGCACGTGCTTCTCCGGATCCGTGCGCAGACTTTCAATGCAATCCCCGGCTTGCTCCACCGAATTAAAACCGAGCACCCCCTCCCCCATCGGAATGGTCGCGCCAAATCCGGTATCCTGAACAATGACAGGCACTCCAAGAGCGAGGTAGCAAGCGCTGCGACAGGAAAACCAGCCGCTCCGACTGGCGACGTAGGCATTCTTTGCGACGCTCCACTCACCAAAAGAGCCAGCCAGATAATCGCGGTAAACCCATGGATCGTAAGACACGTTGTACGCGTCAATCATCTTCCAGCCGTGGGCAATCAAACGATCCCTGGGGGCCTTGCCGCTGATGGCGAGCTCTATCGGTAGACTGCTGTATCGAGGAAGTTCCATAAATTTCTCGAATTCCGTGCTTTTCCCGTAATAGGGGATACCTTTAACCACAGGCCCCTTTTCGGTTGGCTCCCAGGAAGCAACCGTGGTCAGTAGAGGACGGCGCGCCCTGAGCGATACGACTGATTTTTTGAAACAATCGAGCACAATCGGCTGACGGGTCGGAATCCAGTCAAACAGGCCGGTTGGAATGCGACAATCGGAATTGCCTATGTTTTCCGCAAAAGAGAAGAAGACGTCATGCTCGAGCAGTACATCGACTCTGGACCGTGCGTGCTCGCCTATGGAACCGGCTAAATAATCCGGCACCGAAGATTGCGTGTACATCGGATCGCTGTCGATGAAGGCCACCCGCGCTGCAGCAAAATACTCATCGCGCATCCAGCACGAAGCCGAAAGGTGCAGGAACAAGTCGGCCGTGCGACAAAATTCAACCACCTGGCTCCAACTGCGGCCAAAGGTCCTGCCGGTCGCATCCCGGTAGAACCAGCATGAAGAAAGATCAGGAGCAAGCATCTGAATATGGCCGGCGAGAAGAGCAGCGTTGTTGGAGCCGTCTTCGACAAAAGTATAGGTTGCCGGATCGTAGCACCACTTGCCGGTATCTTCGATGTACAAAACCTCGTGGCCCAACCGATGCACCCCCAGGACATATTGCAGATAGTCCCAGAACACTCCCCCAAACGGGTAGGTAACAGCAAGTCCGGTCACGGCAATGCGAAGCTTGGAATTCATGGCTCGATCACTCAGTGGCTTCCATAGCTCGTTCGATCAGGCGCGGGAGAATCTTGCGAGCATCGAAGAATTCTTCTGCCAAAGCGCGCGCTGCTTTGCAATGATGTTCATAGCGTTTGCCAACCTCTTCGATGCTGGCAAGAGCCTCACCTGGAGTGGAGAAAGAAACCAAGCCGGCTCCGGTCGGAAGCCGATCGCTGAAACCGGCCTCTTCAGTGACTACGGGTCGTCCGCTGGCGAGATAAGCGGCGCTGCGCTCGCTGAACCAGCCGCTTCGGGTCTGCACATAGCCTTGTTTGGCTACGCTGAACTCTCCTTTAGATTGTTGAATGTATTTCCGGTAGACCCAAGGGTCGCCGCTTATTTCTCGTGAGCTTCTTATCACCCAACCTTTGTCGGTTAACATTTGGCGGGGCGACTCGGCACCCCCAACTACCAGTTCAAGTGACTCGCCACTAATCTTTGGAACGTCGAGGTAGGGCGTGAGCGATTCTGATTTCATTCCATAGCTGACGCCTTCATATTCTTCCGCAGGATAACTTTTCCACTGCATCACTGTCGTCCAGCTTCCTCCAGATTGACAGGGGAGTGCCGGCCATGCCTTGAGAAAAACCGGATGCCGGATTGGCTGCCAGGGAAGACCGTCATCGGGGATTGATGACCGATCGGAACGTATATTCTCGGCCAGCGAGAAAAACGCCGTATGCTGCCTGGCATACTTCATCATGGCAGGATACTTCAGGTTCCGAATCTGCGTGAACACCGGATCAACATCGATCAGTGCGCGCACGGGAATTTCCATAAACCAGGGTCTTAGCGGATTGACTCCGGCACGATTTAGCAACAGATCGGCTGACGAACAGATGTCAAGGATTCCTTCACCACACGGACCGTACCATGTGGAGGTATGTTCATCGTAATAGGCCCAATGATTGCCCAGACCAACATCGTCGAGTATTCCACCCGCATATCTCAAGCCATAGCTCGGGTCGGTATC
>JAVEVM010000327.1:0-5092 GCA_034005055.1 Desulforhabdus sp.
TCACGGAGGTCATTCCCGGGAAGGCGGCAAGCCAGAGAGGCTCTAGTGGCAAGGATACCCGCCAGATGTGAGCGGGTATAACTGAGCGCAAGGGATATTCTCGGACAAGCTCATAAGCATTGGTTTGGCAGAGGAGTAACTTTCTTAGACGAGAACATAGAGAGCTGAAAGGAGCAACACAAATGGCCCTGATGACCCCGCAACAGTTCGAAGAAAGCCTGAAAAGCATTAAACCGCGCGTATTCATGAATGGCAAAAAGGTCGAAAGCATCCTCGAAAACAGAAATACCCGCACAGTGGTTGAAGCCAACAAAGCCAGTTACGAATGGGCTTTGGACCCGCGATATAAAGATATCATGACTTGCTATTCCCCGCTTATTGATGACGTGGTCAATCGCTATACCCATGTCAGCGCCAGCAACGAAGATCTGGTGAAAAAAGCGGAAGCCGGAACGTTTACCGCAGAAATGCTGGGCACCTGCATCTATCGGTGTGTCGGCTATGATGCTTTTCATTCCCTCGCCGCCACCTGCTGGGAGATGGATAAGAACCTGGGCACCGCTTACTATCCCAAGTTCATCGAATATCTCAAGATGGTTCAGCGCAAAGACCTTTCGGTGGCCGGCGCGCTTACAGAACCGCGCGGCAAGCGCAGCCAGAAGACCCTCGACTGGCCCGACCCGTTCCTCTCCCTGAAAGTTGTGGACAAGAACAACGAAGGTATTACTGTACGCGGAGCCAAGATCAACATCAGCGGTGCCTTCGCCAGTCATGAGCTGGTGGTTCTTCCACAGTCGGCCCACGCTCCGGGCGAAGAAGACTACGCCGTTGCCTTTGCCGTTCCCACCGATACCGAGGGGATCACCTATGTTTGCCAATATTCGGCGTATTCGGCCGAAAGGGATATGGCTGACGATCTGGAGGAGCTCGGCAACCCGCGTTTTGGGCAGCGGGAGACTTCTATGGTGATATTTGACAACGTATTCGTGCCGTGGGATCGGGTGTTTCATTGCGGCGAGACGAAATACTCCGGAAAATTTGTGACTCGCTTTGCCAGGACTCACCGGATGACCTGTGGCGGTACCTGCAAGGTGGGCTTCATGAATCAGATCATCGGCGCCTGCAAGCTGCTGCAGGAATACAAGGGCCTGGAGAAGGTGCCCCATATCAATGACCAGATCACGGAAATGGTTGTGCTGCGCGAAACCGGCAGGGCCTGCGGCATGGCGGCGGCCATCAAGGGCCAGGAGGATCCGCCGGGATCGGGAGTCTACCTGCCCGACGAAATCATGGGGAACGTGGCGAAGCTCAATGTCTGCAACGCATTCTGGCGAACCATGGCCCTGGCCGGCGACATCGGCGGCGGCCTGGTGGTCACGATGCCCTCTCTTAAGGAGCTCAAGAATCCGGATGTTAAAGATTATGTCACGGAATTCTACAGCTTCGGTTCAGACGAGCCCACCGAGAACATTCTGAAAGTGCATAAACTGCTGCAGAACTGGACTGCCGGCCAGCACGGCGTGGGCACATGGCACGGGGCGGGGCCGGTCGCCGCGCAAAAAATCATGCTGCAGCGCGTGGTCGATTTTGAACGTGACAAAAACCTCGTCAAACAGACCTTGAGCTTGAAAGAGAAGCCGGCGAAAACAGAAGAGAGCAAGGCTTAGACGAATGCTCTGGAGTTCTTTCGTTCTCGAAACAGATATCTGGCCGGAGTTGGCCTGCTCGGCGTGACACAGAGAAGGAGATGCGCGAGCTCGCCGTTCCGAAATAGATGGTACAGTTCGGCGGAACGAACTTCCGCTTCAAAAAGATCGGATACCGGTTGCCGAACGCCCCCCGAATCACTGCCTTCGTTGATAGTCATAAATGCGGCAAATTATCGTCCGCATTTATGACTTCCTTCCCAACCTCCACGAGATCCGCATTTCTGAGCTGGGCACAGGCGGTCGCAAATGACTATCTGGATAGCATTATCATTCTTAACAAGTATAGGCGCATTGGTTTCGTTATTTGCCGAGGCTGTTCACTTCGTAAAGTCACAGTGGTTAAATTGGGTGAGCTATAATATGTGCGGTATCGGATGAAGTGAGAAAACCATGATGAAACAGCTTTTCAAAGGTCATGAGAATAATCTCGTCTGTTTTATTGAAGCCGTTCTTGCGTTACTGCTGCTCATTTGTGCCCAAGGCTGTGACGAGAGCCCGACAGGCCGAAAGCAGCTATCATTCATCCCCGGGGGGAAGCTTGCCTCGATCGGGCAGCAGGCTTTTGCCGATCTAAAGCACAGCCAGCCCGTTGTGGGCGACCCGGAAATCAACCGTTATGCTCGTTGTGTTGCGCAACGGATTATTGCAGCCTTGCCGGAACCCGGGGATGATTGGGAGGTAGTGGTCTTTGCCCATTCGAGTCCCAATGCCTTCGCTTTACCCGGGAGAAAGATCGGCATCAATTCAGGCATGTTGGAAGTGGCGAGCAGTGAAGATCAACTGGCTGCCGTGATCAGTCACGAGGTAGCGCACCTTTTGGCCGACCATGCCAATGAGCGCCTCAGCCAGCAACTGGCGGTGCAAGGTGGGTTGGCGCTGCTGGATCTGCTCAGCGAAGAACCGGGGGGATGGAAGCATCAAGTACTGCGGCAAGCTCTAGGGCTCGGTGCGGATGTCGGCATCCTGCTGCCTTTCAGTCGGACCCACGAAACAGAGGCTGATACGATCGGGTTGGAGCTGATGGCTCGCGCTGGATTCGACCCGAGAGAGAGTGTCAACCTGTGGCAAAACATGGCCAAAACCGCTGATAGGAAACCCGTTGAGTTCTTGTCGACTCATCCATCGCACGAATCGCGTCAGCAAGTACTTCAAGAAAACATGGAGAGTGCGCTGCAGCTCTTCAATGAAGCGCATTCTACCGATACATGCAGCGGCGTTGTTAAATAGCCGCCGGATCTAAGCTCATCTACTCATTGCGACCTGGGCCTGGCGGTGGCGCCAACGAGGTTGGGCGAGTCATCTTTGAATGCTGGCAATTGAGAAGCACTGCTCGGCTCGCAGGCTTGTTAGTAAGGTCCGGGAGGTTCTGGATAGAGATCGATGCTGATTTCCACTTGATAGCTCTAGCGGCGTTGGTAGACTGTCAGTCTCTGTCCATGTTCTTTGAAGAATTGCTGCATGGCTTTACTGGCAGGATAACGGGAGCTGTCTTGGATCAGGATAGTGTTGCGTCATGAAGGCGTTCGATTATTCTCAGAAAGAAGCGGCCGGGCGCACCATCCATGAACTGGTCGCACCCGGCTCTCTTTTCGAGAAGGCCCGGAATTTTTCCAGAATAGCGCAAAGGGATGGTCGGATCGTGCAAAAAGAATCCGAGCGCTGCAGAAAGGATGGGTCTGCTCTGCATGTTTCCATCCTTGGCTACGCGTACGCGATTCTCCATTGTGGTCAGAGGTCAGCTTTCCAGTTCTTTATTCCGGCTTCGATCGATAGGTGGCAATTTCAACTCGACACCCGGCATGGCGGTCACTGAGCGGCCGGTTCCCGTGCAGCCTGAGCTGCAGCGGTGCCGCCACCGGATGCTTTCCGCTCAAGCTCTCCTTTGCTTCCCGCCGTATCAGTATGGCTCAGCAAATAGCGGAAGAATTCCGCGTTGCTGTCGAGCACCAGGAGATCTTCCGCGCCCAAAAGCTTCCGATAGGCTTCCAAGCGGCGCGTGAAGGTGTAAAACTCCGGATCCTGCTGCAGTGCTTCCGCATAGATGGCGATCGCCTGAGCATCGCCTTCACCGCGGGTGCGCTGCGCCTGCTCGCGGGCATCAGCCAGGATAATCTCTCTTTGCCGATTGGATTCTGCTCGAATCAACGCACCACGTTCTTCGCCTTCAGCCCGATAGCGGGAAGACTCACGCTTACGTTCGGCCTCCATGCGCTTGAAAACACTCTCCTGCACGGCGGGCGGAAGATCGGCTCTCTTTATTCGCACGTCCACTATATGGATGCCGAAATTCTTCGCCTGCAATCGAGCCGATTCGGCTACATCATCCATGATCTGCTCCCGCTTCTCAGCGATGACATCCTCCAGATTGTGGACCGCAAGCTGCCGCCGCAGCTCTGAGAAAACAATGTCGTCCAGGCGCGCCTGGGCGCCCATTTCGGTCCGCACTGAAACGAAAAAGCGCAACGGATCGGTGATGCGCCACCTTGTGACGTGATCCACCACGGCCCGCTTCTTATCCAGGGTGAGATATTCCTGAGAAGCGGCATCGGAGGAGAGGGTTCTACGCTCCAGATAATTCACCTTCTGCACGAACGGTACTTTGAAATGCAAACCGGCCTCTTTGATGGCACGCCGGAATTCACCAAACTGAGTTATGATGGCTTGATTGGTCTCATCAACCACCACAACACTCTGACTTACAAGGAGTCCGGCAACGATCACAACCACCACGGCAACGGAAGCAAACGCAGATTTAAAATCGATTTGTTTCATTGTATAATCCTTCTCCAACCAGCCTGTTAGTTTCTCGATCCGCCACTTAAATCCCCACCGGCTTGCGATGTACCTTGTCGTCCCGGGCTCCGGCCTTGCTCCGGGTCGCCTGGTGCGCGTTTAGATGGTGGCTGTACTCCTCTGAGCGGCAGAAAAGGCAGCAAACTGTGCTCTGATCCCTGACTCATGACCACTTTGTTGGCGCGCGCCAGGATCTCTTCCAGAGCTTCAATGTGCATGCGCTCCCGCGTCACATCTGGCGCTCTGCGGTATTCCTCCAGCACTTGACTGAAGCGACTGGCATCGCCGCGGGCCCTGCGGATGCGCTCCTCCCGATAGGCGATCGCCTCTTCCATAATCTGGCGAGACGCTCCGCGTGCGCGCGGCAAAATATCTTCCATATATGCCTGCGCTTCGTTCACCAACCGTTCCCGATCTTCACGGGCGCGCACCACTTCATGGAAAGCATCACGCACCTGCTGAGGCGCTTCGGCCACCTGCTGGCGCACATCGGTGACAAGAATGCCGGTGTGGGAGGAATCGTGCAGTCGCTCCAGGATTGCCTGGGTTTCCGCCTGCACTTCAGCGCGCCGCTCAGTGTTCACAGCATC
>JAVEVM010000328.1:0-5090 GCA_034005055.1 Desulforhabdus sp.
GCCGGTGACCCACTGTATTACTACGTGATCGTTGGTCGTAAGCTGAGCGACATTCAGGTGAATTGACTCCGGTTTGCGGTTCTCCCGGTCGTTCATGCGGCCGGGTCGATCAGAGCCCACCCGACCGCGGCCATTTTTTTGTGAGTCGAGCCGCGGAAACGGGGATTTTTGTGCATGACATCAAGGAGCATGTGGATATGAGCAAAATCAATGGAAAACATGTATTTACTTCGGAATCGGTAGGCTGCGGACATCCTGACAAGGTCTGCGATCAGATTTCCGATGCGGTTCTGGATGCTTGCCTGGCCATCGATGCGGCCAGTCGGGTAGCCTGCGAAACAATGGTCGGTCACAACCTGGTAGCCAATGTCGGCGAAATCACCTGTTCCGGTTGGGAATCCATAGAGACCGAAAAAATCGCCCGCTCGGTAATTCGTGACATCGGCTACAACCGCCCCGAGCTCAAGTTTTGGCACGAGTCCTTTGAATACATCAGCCGCATCCACGGACAATCCCCGAACATCAGCCAGGGGGTGACGGAAGGTGAGGGATTGTATAAAGAGCAGGGTGCAGGCGATCAGGGCATGATGTTCGGCTATGCGTCCAATGAGACAGAGGAGCTGATGCCTGCTCCGGTTGCCTTCAGCCATAGGCTTTTGCGGGAACTGGAACGGCACCGCCACGACCATTCCCTGACGTATCTCAGGCCCGACGCCAAAAGCCAGGTCTCCGTGGAATATGCGAAAGGCAGGCCCAGGCGCATCACCAGTGTAGTGATCAGTCATCAAACCGATGATGTGCCGCTGGAACGAATTCGCCGGGATCTGATCGAAGTCGCCCGTGAGGTTTTGCAGCCGACCGGAATGCTCGACAAAAAAACCAAATATTACATCAACCCCACCGGAGCTTTTGTGCTGGGAGGACCTTATGCCGATGCCGGCCTGACCGGGCGCAAGATAATTGTGGATACCTACGGCGGCGTGGGCAGTCACGGCGGCGGAGCTTTTTCAGGCAAGGACCCGTCCAAGGTCGACCGAAGCGCCGCCTATTACGCCCGGTATGCCGCAAAGAACCTGGTTGCCGCAGGCTTGGCCGAAAAGTGTGAAATACAGGTGGCCTACGCCATCGGAGTGGCTCATCCGCTCAGTATCAACGTCGACACTTACGGCACCAGCTCCATGAGTGACCTGGAATTGCAGGATATTCTTGAGAGAAGCGGCATTTTCGATTTTCGCCCGGCCGCTATCGTCAACGAACTGGGGCTGCTTGCTCCCGCCGGCTGGTCCTACCGGCAGACAGCTGCTTACGGACACTTCGGCAGAAGCAGATTTCCATGGGAAAAAACGGACAAAGCGGTTGATCTGCGCAAGGCGGCCGGCATGAAGGAAGTGGCCTGAGATTGAGCTAAATCGAATCATTCGGAATGAGGAGAAAATATGCAAAGAGGTGCGGCAACAAAGAGTGATGATAACCTAACCAGGGATCTCGACTTCAAGGTGAGAGGACTCGATCTGGCCGGTTTCGGGCGTCGGGAAATTGAGATCGCCGAACATGAGATGCCGGGGCTCATGGCTACCCGCGAGAAATACGGCCCCGACCGGCCGCTGGCTGGAGCCCGCGTTGCGGGCAGCTTGCACATGACCATTCAAACGGCGGTGCTGATTGAAACTCTAAAGCATCTTGGTGCAGACGTACGATGGGCTTCGTGCAATATCTTTTCCACCCAGGACCATGCGGCGGCTGCCATGGCTGATGCCGGTGTGCCGGTTTTTGCCTGGAAGGGGGAAACCCTGGAGGAATACTGGTGGTGCACCAAAATGGCTTTGACCTGGCCGGACGGCAGCGGCCCGCAGCTGGTGGTGGATGACGGTGGCGATGCTACTCTGCTGATCCACCGGGGTTATCAGGCGGAGAAAAATCCGGCCATTCTGGACGAGCCGACCGACAACAAAGAGCTGCAGATTGTCAATGACCTGCTGAAAAGGACCCAACAAGAAGATCCCGGTTTCTGGCATCGGGTGGTGCGCGATTGGAAGGGGGTTTCGGAGGAGACCACCACCGGTGTCAATCGTCTCTATCAGATGGCCGGAGAAAACAAGCTGCTGGTTCCCGCCATCAACGTCAACGATTCGGTGACCAAAAGCAAATTCGACAACATCTATGGCTGCCGCGAATCGCTGGTGGACGGCATCAAACGGGCAACCGACGTTATGATTGCGGGCAAGACTGCGGTGATCTGCGGCTACGGCGACGTTGGCAAAGGCTCGGCGGATGCACTTGCGGCTCACAAGGCCCGGGTGATCGTAACCGAGATCGATCCGATTTGTGCTCTGCAGGCTCTGATGGCCGGCTACAAAGTCATGACCGTGGAAGATGCTCTGCCGCATGGCGATATCTTTGTCACCGCCACCGGCAATCGGGATGTCATCACCGTCGAGCACATGTCCAAGATGAAAGATCAGGCCATTGTGTGCAACATCGGCCACTTTGACAATGAAATTCAGGTGAACGAGCTCAACAGCACGGTTGGGGTGAAAAAAATCAATATCAAGCCCCAAGTGGACAAATACATGTTTCCTGACGGACATGCCATCTACCTTCTGGCCGAAGGGCGGCTGGTCAATCTTGGTTGCGCCACGGGACATCCGAGCTTTGTCATGTCGAGCTCGTTCACCAATCAGACGCTGGCACAGATCGATCTTTGGACCAACAATCACAAGATCGGGGTATATCGCCTGCCCAAAGAGCTGGATGAAGAAGTGGCACGACTTCACCTGGAAAAGCTCGGCGCGCGGCTGACCCGGCTCACCCATGATCAGGCCGACTACATCGGCGTGCCGGCGGGAGGGCCGTTCAAGTCGGATCATTACCGCTATTAGTCCCCGCACGTCCAGGGTGACAAGACGAAGCAGCGGAAAAGGCTGCAGGCTGCTTTCCTGGCCCCCTTTCACTGGCTCCACGGACGGTTGCATCCGGACCGTCCGTGAGCCCACCGCTCTTAAAGCCAACCTTTCCTCAACATATTCCCCAACAACAAAGAAAGGCAATTCCGGCCCTCCCTCAACTTGCCCAGTCATTATCCGCCATAATTCAACGTCTGATCCTCAAAAATGCAGACAGGCGCTTTCTGGAAATGGAAAGGCACGTTATGTTGCGAGCTTGATTATGTCGTGGTTCACATTGCGCGGGCGGAATAAGGTAAACGGCCAATGGAATCTATTTTGTATCGCCCACATCTTAAAAAGATCCATCGCTATGCCGAAAAACTCTCCTCGTAAAGGAGATGAGCGGGAGGGGCACTGGAATGAGCACATAATACAGCATAGCAGCAGCGGCAGGCAGCAAGAAGCTGAGCAGTTGCGGATGAAAAGCCGGCAACGCTAATAATCGCGAAATTTAAAAATCCAGCTAATCTGGGGAAGCCAGATATCGCCAAAATGGCTTTTACTACAGACTCGTTACCCCGCCGACAGAAATTCTCCGGTTTTGCGGTGGCGAAATATATAAGAACTTATATAATGATGAAGTGAACATGAAGCCGCTAAAATTTGTAGGATCAAGCTTGGACGATCTCCGGAATTTTCCGGATGAAGCCCGTCGAGCAGCGGGTTTTGAACTCCGTGCAGTTCAAAACGGGGTCGATCCGGGCGATTGGAAGCCAATGCAGGCCATAGGTCCGGGAGCAAAAGAAATACGTATCCGTGTATTGGGTGAGTGGCGTGTCATCTATGTCGCTAAGTTGCACGATGCAGTCTACGTGCTTCATTCCTTCAAGAAAACGAGCAGAAAGACGAGCCGGACAAGATATCGAAATGGCGCGTCGAAGATACAAGCAGATTGGAAGGTAACCTATGAATGAAGAGATTCTTAGCTCTTCCGGAAATGTTTTCACAGATCTGGGGTTTTCTCCGGATGAAGCCGCAATCCTTCAAATGCGTGCTGACCTTATGTCTGATCTTCGAAAGTTCATCAAGGCAAAGAAACTCACACAGGCTAAGGCGGCCGAAATCCTCGGAGTCAGCCAGTCCAGGGTTTCTGACCTTATAAGAGGAAAATGGGAGAAGTTCAGCCTTGAAATGCTCATTACCCTAGCAACGAGAGCTGGGATGCGGGTCAGTCTCAGAATAGCAGCATGAGCCAGGGGTAACAACCGCTTCAACCTGACTCGCTCCTTGCTAGCGCTCGCCTCTCGCGGGTTAAGCGGGCGTTAGGAGGTCAGATCTCCGAGGCATCTCGAGTTGGCGTTTCAGGGCTGCGGGCGCCATACTGTGTAGAGTGACACAAATTTCTCCCTACGGAGGCAAACATGAGCAATATTACCATCTCGCTGCCGGAGGACAGGATGTCCAAGCTCAAAAAATGGCATCCGGGCTGGGTACAACCCCCGAAGAGCTCGTGCGGGCAAGTGTGGAAGATCTCCTTGGCAGGC
This sequence comes from Desulforhabdus sp., assembly GCA_034005055.1. Lineage (GTDB taxonomy): Bacteria > Desulfobacterota > Syntrophobacteria > Syntrophobacterales > Syntrophobacteraceae > Desulfoferrobacter. The sequence goes on from JAVEVM010000328.1 coordinate 4,430, forward strand.
CAAAGGAATTTCAGGAAGCGGTAGACTACGTCCTCAAGAAGAATGAAGAACTTTATCGAAGGCTGGCTTGATGCGCCACATCAGCCTGGGTCAAGTGCTGAGCTCGTTTCGAACTCGAATTGACAGTTTATGGGGGCTGCAAATGCATTAAATTTTGTGCCAATCTTCAAAGTCAATGTCCGCCCGCTTCAGAATCTCTCTGAGCAGGGGGTCTTTTATGTCACCAGCTTTATGGGGATTAGGGGTTCGCAGTTTCAGACTTTCTTTGGTCATGAACTGATGTTTGCCACCTGAATAAAGGCCTGAAAATCCGAGCTTCTTAAGCTTACGGATGATCTTTTTTCGGGAGGTAGGCATCAGCTCAAACCACAGCGATCTTCGAAATCTCTATTTTGTAACCGTCTACTTCAGGTATTGAATCTCCGTCTTTTAGTTTCAGCAAAAGCCATTCTTCCAGGACGCCAAGCAGTTCCGTCCGACAATGTTCAACTGTCGAAGCGCTGGCCCAAACAGCTGCGAATCCTGGAATCTCGGCCCATGAGCCATCTTCAAGTTTTCGACAATCAGCTTTTTCAAGCGCCTTTGCACAATATTCGGCGATCATAGAACTTCTCCAATGAGTTCCAGCAATTCATCGTTTTGACAATTCGATAATGCATCA
>JAVEVM010000329.1:0-5089 GCA_034005055.1 Desulforhabdus sp.
GATGGACTGGGACGGCTCATCTGGTGGCACCTTGGCGACAAAGTTCATGAGGTGGATCAGGCGTCCCTTTTTGGTGGCGGCCACATTCTCAAGCCGGAAGTCATTGCCCGAGGGACGGGATACCGGGGCGGGGAGCATGACCCGGCAGAGGAGTGGTCGCGCTTCGTGGGAGAGCTTCTCGAAGATAATGACCGAAACCGGCTTATCTGTGGAGACATTGCCGAAGAATTCCGGGCCGGGGCGACATGCCTTGTCCTTTCCGACCGGGTGGAGCACTGCCGCCGGGTTCAGGGGATGCTTGCCTGCAGGAAAATCGATGCGGTGCTCCTGAACGGGCAGCTCTCCAGGAAGGCGCGCAGCGAAGTCATGAAGAGCATCCTGGAGAGGCGGGAGCGCGTGATCCTCGCCACCTCCTCCCTTGCTGGTGAAGGACTCGACGTTCCGCACCTTGACGCACTCTTCTTGGCTTCTCCCGTGAAATTCTCCGGACGGTTGACGCAATACGTAGGGCGGGTACTGAGACCCCCACCAGGGAAAAAACGGCCGAGGGTCTACGATTACATCGATCCTCTGCCGGTGCTCGAGTACCAGGCCAGGGCACGGCAAAAAGTTTTTGAAGGTATGGCTGCATGAAAGGAGGTGGAGCATGGAAAAACCTGTAAAAGCAGGACGCAAGCAGGATGGAACGTTTGCACCGGGCTGTTCAGGGAATCCGAGGGGAAAGCGGCCTGGAACAAAGCACAAAGTGACCCTTGCCTGTGAGGAACTTCTCCGGGGTGAGGCAGAGAGGATAACCCGGGTCGCCATTGACCGTGCGCTTGAAGGGGACACCGTGGCTCTCAAGATCTGCCTGGAGAGATTTTACCCCGTGCCAAAAGACGGCCCGGTCAAGCTCTCTTTTCCCCTGGTGGATTCCTCACTGGATCTGACGGCGGCAACAGGGAGAATCGTTAAGGCGGCGGCTTCGGGGGAGCTCACACCCTCCCAGGCCGAAAGGATGATGCGGTTGCTTGAAATGTACCGCAAGATGCTGGAGTTGACAGAGATTGAACGGCGCTTACAAACCCTTGAACAAAATATGGAGGCAAAAAAATGATGACCAGTACCGAACGACGTATCACTCAACTTGAGAAGGCTGCAGGGGCAGGCAGCATGGTCGAATACCGTAGGACCGTCATGTGTCTGCTGGAGATCGGCGCGATTGAGGTGCCGGAGGACATCAATGCACTGATCCAGCAGTACGCTGCAGAGGGGTGGACGCTGAAGGCCATTCTTGATGAGATCGACGGGACGTCGAGAGGGCTTCCCGGTCCTCACGAGGAAGCAACGTATCAGTTCTAATAAGGGGGGGATCGTGAATTGCAGGCAAAAGCCTTTAGCTCATGAATACGTGCTCAATTTGAATGCGAGGCAGGCGGCGGTCCGGGCCGGGTATGCACCGAAACGGGCCGTTTCGATAGGTCATGAAAGCCTGAGAAAACCTGATATTCAAGAAGCCGTTGAATCGAAAATGAATGAAAGACCAAGGAGTGTGGAGATAACAGGGGACAACGTATTGAGAGAGATTGCCCGGCTTCCATTCTCTGATCCCAGGTAGCTTTTTTATGCCTATGCACGAGTTCGATGACGGCATGATGGAGACCATTTAATCGCTTCTCACCTTGCGGCATATGGAACTCGCCGCCGCGCTCAGCCCTCCGGAACGCTTTATATGGCATAAAAGCGTACCCTTCATGGAAAAGTGGGCCGTTGCCGCTGAAGGCTTGCCTACGGCATAAAACCGGCTTATCCACCCACTGCCACAATGAGCAGGGTCATGGAAAGCACTTAGGAATTTTGTGCTTCTTGGTCCTGCCGGAGATCATGTCAGACGATCAATAGGAGAGGAGTATTTCGAGCCTGGGACACTTCCTTTCCACCCGCCACACATGAAACTGTATCCTTCCCGATGAAAAAGCATCAAAAATCAGGAATCTCCTGATTGACAAAGCCTGCATCGTGAGAGCATAGAATTGGGCTGTCGGTTTGACTTGTGACTGTTTTTGAACGCTCAAATATCCCTCGTTCAGGCAGAAGGATTGCGCGACTGCCTGAACAATCATGTGGGCGGGTTGCTCGAATGGCGGCTAATTGCACGTTGGAATCAGAACGCCTTCTTGAAATTGGATTTTTCAGAATCGCACATCGTGACGTGTGCCCACTGGAAACGAACACACATTCTCGTGGGCGTGACTGGAAATATGAAGGGTTTCGTACCATCTCCTTTCTTGTCTTGAATAACGCCGTGTACGTGCCGAATGCAGTAGCATGTCTTTAAGGCACTCCTTTGCACGCCCCGTGTTGCATGATGATCCGCCACCACTAACAAAAACGACAGAAATGAGGTTCCATGTCCCCTGATTCAAAAGGCCGAGATCTTTTTATCGTTGACAACAGCGTTTCTGGCTGGACTGGCCTTCGATATCTAGAAGAGTGGTCCAGTATCGCAAGGGCGTTCGACATTGCCACCGGTTATTTTGAAATTGGCTCTCTTCTTGCTCTTGATACTAGTGCTCTGTCAACTTTGTTTTGCAGGGTTGGGAATGAAGCTGACTGTAACGCAATGGCACAATCTCTACCCGGTAATAGAAAGTTGACAGAGCACTAGAGGAAGAGAAAACAACAAATCCATTCCTGCGTGGGGTTCCCTCCATCCTTGATGCCCTACAGTCCGGCCAGATCGAGTGCCGCGTCTATGATAAGGACAAGTTCCACGCAAAAGCCTACATCACCCATGCGAGGCTTGAGGTCGTGGGTGCTCAGGCACTTGTGGGCTCGAGCAACTTCACACGGCCTGGTCTTACGAAAAACATTGAGTTGAACGTCCAGATTCAGAGTGCACGTGAAGTAGCCCAACTCCAGGAATGGTTTGAAGAGCATTGGAACGAGGCCAAAGAAGTTACTGATGCTGTTGTCGAGACGATTGCGCGACATACAAAGCTTTACAGCCCATTTGACGTGTATGCAAAGGCACTCCAGGAGTTTTTTCGTGGCCACGAACTGACAGCGACTGAGTGGGATGCGACGCGCTCAAAGATGTTCCCACTACTCGACCGCTATCAGAAAGAAGCTTACTGGGCTTTGATGAAGATTGCCCGCCAACATAGCGGTGCATTCCTATGCGACGGCGTAGGACTCGGCAAGACCTTCGTCGGACTCATGTTAATCGAACGACTGATTCTACACGAAGGCAAGCGTGTGGTGCTATTTGCACCCAAGGCAGCCACAGAAGGCGTTTGGGAGCCGCACATCCGGCGTTACCTCAGACACATCGGAGGAGTGGGGGGAAACGCAGACTTCAGCAATCTCGCTGTTTTTAACCACACAGACTTCGGGCGGAAAGGAAACTTTCCTGAACGCTTCCGTCGGATTGCGGAACTCGCTGATGCAGTAGTGATCGACGAAGCCCACCACTTCAGAAACCCTGGGCGCCAAGGCGACGAAGAGAAAGGGATTGAGGCTTCCCGTTACCACCGCCTTTATGAACTTTTGGATCCGTCACTTCGTGCGAAGACGCTTTTCATGCTGACCGCAACCCCCATCAACAATCGTCTTTCCGACTTCCGGCATATGGCTGAGCTCTTTACCCGGCGCGATAATAGCTTCTTTGCCCGTACCCTCGGAGTCAATAACTTCCGAGCTCACTTCAACAAACTGGAAAAAATACTGCGGGCTCAGGTTGGGGGTGAGGCCATCGATCTCACTGAACACATAACCGAAGCACAGGAGATACTCGCAGCGGACGAGGTCTTCCGACAGCTAGTGGTACAACGCAGTCGGGCCTATGCTCGTGAAAGCCAAATCCGGGAGACGGGCAATGCTGCTTCATTCCCAGAGCGCCGCCCCCCCCAAGTTGCCGATTACTCGATTCGCAAGACCTACGGGCGGCTTCTTGATATGTTTGATGAGGCTTTTCGGAAAGAAAAACCGCTCTTCACTCTGCCGATCTACTACCCCTTAGCGTGGTACAAAGGTGACGATGAGTCCATCGATCCCTTTGAGGAGAACCGTCAAAGGCAAGTGGTCGGCCTCATTCGAACACAGTTTCTGAAGCGTTTCGAGAGCTCTGTAGTCGCCTTTGAGCTTTCCTGCGACCGACTCATGAGGAAGCTACTGGCCTTCCTTGAAGTCCACAGTAAGTCTGAGGGTGAAAAGAAGCGTTTGGATCGATGGAAACGCCAGAATGAGGCGATCCTCAGCTACGTTATAAGACAGCAATCCGAGTTCTGGGGAGAAGATGAGGAGGATGCCGATGAAGACGTAGTCCCACCCGAACTTCTTGAAGCCGTCGTGAAGCTTGACCCAAAAGAGTACGACGTGACTTCTCGGTCCGGTTGTGCGGATGCTCAAAGTCATACGATCAGAAGGGTAGAAAATTGACAAAGAGGAGGAAAGATCGATGCCCACGGTAATCAGCCTCATTAACCTCAAGGGAGGTGTTGGGAAGACGACGGTGACACTTGCTCTTGCTGATCTGCTGGCCTACGAATACCAATATAAGGTCCTGGTGATCGATCTCGATCCACAGACGAACGTCACGGTCTCGCTAATTCATCAGGATGAGTGGGAGAAGCGAGATAACGCTGGATTGACTCTTAAACAATTATTCCTCGATGCACAATTCGGAACCAATGGGTTTGATGTTGAACAGGCCATTGTCCACAACGTTTCCAACGTGAGCGGTGGGATCAAGGGGCTCGATTTGCTTCCCTCTAGCCTTGGCCTGATAGAGATACAAGACCGTATGGCACTGGTGGCAATCAGCTCCCAGTACACAGTCAAACCGACTGAAATTCTGCGCAAAGCTGTGGAACCCGTCATGAAGAACTACGACTTCGTCCTTGTCGACTGTCCGCCGAATCTTGGGACCATCACCCTCAATGGCATCTTCATCAGCGACTATTATCTCATCCCCACAATCCCTGACATTCTTTCCACATACGGCATTCCACAGATCACAAACAAGGTCACGCAGTTTGCCAATGGTGAAAACCTCTCGATCAAACCGCTGGGTATCGTCATTACCAAGTATCGGAGTAATGTGAAGCTG
>JAVEVM010000330.1:0-5086 GCA_034005055.1 Desulforhabdus sp.
CGACCAGTTTGGGTGAGATAATTCACATCGCGCAATCATTGGTGGGAAAGGTCTTATCCAGCTGTGCCATCGCACCGCCGATGGAGCCTTCCATTTCCACGAGGTAAACATAGTAGCCGGAATCCGCCAGATCCAAAGAAGCTTGCATCCCTGCAATGCCGCCTCCAACAACCATAACGGCACCGGTAACTGGTGGTAGGGTGTTTTTTTCATTCATGAACATTCACTCCATCTGGAAATCTTCAGAAAAAAGTCAGGATTCAATAAAAAGAGATTTCGCCTCCGCTTTAACCAGATCAACTGACCATGTGAGAACGATCACAAAAAGTATCGGTTTAATAACAAAAACGAGAGATTATTTAAACCATTTTTTGTGTGAAAAGCATCCAATTGCAGATCTGATCGATTGAAGTTCCCGAAGCTAAAATAGTAATAAGCATGATATTATAAAAAGCGCGGCACGAAGAGTCAACCAGAGGCTGACGACCGATTTCGTCGGAAAAGGCACCTGCTTGCGGCCCCCCTACTCAGTTGAAACCGAAAAGGATTTGGCTTGAGCTAACAGCTTAATGTTGACATACTTTTCCCCTGAAGCCATCCTTGGATTGCACGATCGTTGACGGGAAGCCACCCATTCGATGGAGGAGTTATATTGCTATGATAAAAACTCTCGCAGTTATGACCAGCGGCGGAGATTCTCCCGGAATGAACGCAGCCATCAGAGCGGTGGTACGTCGAGCCCTCGACTACGGGCTGACGGTCTACGGGGTTTACGACGGCTACGAAGGGCTGGTTAGCGGTGGCGAGGCGATCAAACCGCTTGAATGGAAAGATGTGGGCGGCATCCTGCAGCGTGGGGGCACCTTCCTGGGCACGGCCCGCTCTCAGCGCTTCAGGACCTGGGAAGGACGACAGCAGGCGGTACGCAACATGCTGCAGCATGCCATCGAGGCAATGATTGTCATAGGCGGAGATGGCTCGCTGATGGGCGCCCACGTACTCTCTACCGAATGGCCCGAGCATTTGCAGGAAATCAGTACAGATTGTCCGCAAACATCCAGCGACAGCTCCGGTGATTATAGCTTGCAGGTGATCGGATTGCCAGGCTCCATTGACAACGACCTTTATGGCACCGATATGTGCATCGGAGCCGACTCAGCCCTCAATCACATCGTCAGCGCCCTGGACGATCTGAGCTCTACGGCAGCATCCCATCAGCGCACATTCGTGGTTGAAACCATGGGAAGACATTGTGGCTATCTCGCCCTGACATCCGCTCTTGCCGGCGGAGCATCCTGGGTTCTGCTGCCCGAAATCGAGCTGGACCGCGGTTGGCACCAGAAAATGACCAAGGCGATTGAAAACGCCAGCCATATAGGCCGTCCGCATCATATGGTGGTGGTGGCCGAAGGGACCAAGCACTTGGATGGCCTGCCGATTCGAACCGAAGAGATCAAGGAGATCCTGACAAAACAGCTTGGAATCGATGTCCGCGTAACCGTACTGGGCCATGTGCAAAGGGGCGGCTCGCCTACCGCCTTCGATCGCATTCTGGCAACCAGGCTTGGAGTGGCTGCAGTAGATATCCTCGTCAATGATCCCGAGAGTACTCACCGGCACATGGTTGGAGTGATGAGAAACAAGGTGGTGTCTACCCCCCTGGTGGAAGTGGCGGAAAAGAGTAGAGCGGTCGGAGAGCAGATCGAACATGGCAACTATGAGACAGCCAGAGAGTTAAGAGGGCACAGCTTCACTAACACGCTGGATCTGGTCAAGACCCTGACCAGAATCACCCCTGCACAAGAAAAGCGCATGGATGGAGCCATAGCCATACTCACCGGAGGAGCCGACGGGCCCGGCATGAATGCAGCCGTAAGCGTAGCCGCACGATGCCTGCTGAACCAGGGAGTTTCCGTGCTTGGCGCCAAAGATGCCTTGCTTGGCCTTATTAACGGGAACTTCATTGAACTGAGCTGGAATCAGCTGGTGGGCTGGCTCAATCGACCGTCCTCCGAGATCGGCACAGCGCGGTTCAATCTGGAGGAAGAACATTTTCCGATGATCGCCCGAAATATCGAACGGTGGAACATCAAGGGCATCATAGCAATCGGCGGTTGGGGAACTTATGTGAAAACTATTCGATTGATCGAACAGCGTGAGAGTTTTGAAAGCCTGAATATTCCCATTGTGGTTGTTCCCGCATCCATAGACAACAACCTTCCCGGCACTGAGTCAAGCATTGGAGCGGACACTGCGCTAAACACCATTGTTGAAGCCGTGGATAAGATCCGCCACACTGCCGGCGCCACTCATCGCGTTTTTATAGTAGAGGTCATGGGGCGGGAATGCGGTTTCCTGGCACTAATGAGCGCACTGGCATCCGGTGCGGAGAAGGCCTACCTACCTGAACGAGGGATCACCCTGGTGGAGCTCAACAAAGATATCGAAACCTTGAAAAACAGTTTCGCATCGGGAAAACGGATGGTGATTTTTCTTCGCAACGAAAAATCGTCCGAATTCTACACCACCGATTTTATCCGCAGGGTCGTGCAGGCGGAAAGCAATAACCAATTTGAAGTCCGTACTGCAGTCCTTGGGCATGTTCAGCGCGGCGGGGTGCCAATGGCGTACGATCGAATCCTTGCCTGCCGCATGGGAGCCGCTGCCGCATTCGCCATGCTGGAATCGCTCCAACAGCAGCAAGACAACGTGCTGGCAATCGGATTATGTGGGCGAGGCGTGGAAGCGAGGCCGTTTGCAGAGGTATTGCGTGAAATGGATATGAAACAGGGCCGGCCCAAGGAGCAATGGTTTCTGGAGCTTGTGGATGTGGCCGACGCCCTTGCCAAGTATGCTCCCGGCTCGAGCCATTTATGACGATAGCCGGCCCCGGTCCCAGGTGTTGTCCTGGACTGTAATATGTTCTTTGGGACAGGCTCCCATGCAGAGATGGCGGGAATAGAGCACAACCTTGCGTTACGATTATTGAATCGTTGCAGAACACATTAGCCGTCCGGGGATCTTCTTGACACCTTTTAGCGCAAGTGCTATTCGAAAAAATCTGGAAAATCCAATCAAATCACCCCAATCTGTACACAATTAAACGGAAGGAGAAACAGATGAAGAAGTTTTCGGTACTCCTTTTGGCCTTTGTTATGATTCTGCTCGGCGTTACCGCGCAGATTGGCCAAGCGGCAGATTACAAGCAGGAATACAAACTTTCCACGGTTCTCGGCAAGCCGTTTCCCTGGGGGAACGCGGGCGAGCGCTGGGCCGAATTGGTCAGGGAAAAGACAGCAGGGCGGATCAACATCAAGATGTATCCCGGAACCAGCCTGGTCGGAGGAGATCAAACCAAGGAGTTCACCTCTATTCGACAGGGAGCCATCGACCTGGCCATTGGCTCTACCATCAACTGGTCTCCCCAGGTGCAGCAGTTAAACCTTTTTTCCATGCCGTTCCTGATGCCCGATTACAAGGCCATCGACGCGCTGACCGAAGGCGAAGTAGGCGCTGAGCTCTTCAAGATCCTGGCCGGCAAAGATGTGGTGCCACTCGCATGGGGCGAAAACGGCTTTCGCGAGCTCAGCAATTCGAAGCGTGCCATTCGCTCCCCTGCAGACCTGAAAGGCTTGAAGATACGCGTAGTCGGATCGCCGCTGTTTCTGGACACCTTTACCGCGCTTGGGGCGAACCCCACCCAGATGAGCTGGGCGGATGCTGTACCGGCTTTGTCAAGCGGCGCCGTTGACGGACAGGAAAATCCCCTGACCGTCTTCATGGCGGCCAAGCTTTACAGTGCTGCCAATCAGAAGAATCTGACCCTCTGGGGCTATGTAGCGGACCCTTTGATTTTTGTGGTGAATAAGCAGGTATGGGAAAGCTGGAGCACGGAAGATCAGGCGGCTGTGAAAGAAGCCGCTGTGCAGGCCGGCAAGGAGTGCATTATCGAGGCACGGGAAGGGCTGCTGCCTCCGGATTATCCACTGATAAAAGAGATCCAAGGGCTTGGTGTTGAGGTCGTCAGCCTGTCGGAAGCTGAAAAGGCGGAATTCAAGAAGGCCACCAGGGATGTCTATGAAAAATGGGCACAGCAGATAGGCCCGGAGCTGGTCAAAAAAGCCGAGGAAGCGATTGCGGCGGGCAGATAGAGCTGACGAGCGAAGCGTGACAACCGAGAGAAAAACCATGGAACCACCGCCCCTCTTGCGCCCCGATCAGACGAAGACCCGTGTGCCGCTCAAGATCGAGGAGAACCTTGGGGGCATAATCATAGCCGTTTTGGCTGTCATTACCTTCGCCAATGTGGTGGTGCGTTATCTCACCAATCTTTCCTTCGCCTTCACCGAGGAACTGTCGATTTTTCTCATGGTGGTCATGACCCTGATCGGCAGTTCCAGCCTGACGGCGAAAGGCGGGCATCTCAACATTGCCTTCTTTGTTGAAATGCTCTCCGCCAAAAACAGGCGCAGGGCGGCGCTGGCCGCACAAATGGTGACCTGCTTTACGTTTCTGGCACTGACCGGCCTGGGAGCCCGGATGGCTTGGGACGAGTACCGGTTCGAGGTTACCTCACCGGGTCTGGGCATTCCCACATGGATTTACACCGTATGGGTGCCGATCCTCTTTTTTGCGATCACGGCTCGGGCCATAGGCGCTATCGTCCGCACGTGGAAACGGGAGGCCTGATGACGACCGGGCTGATCCTTTTCGGCTGTTTCTTCGTGCTCATGTTTGCGGGGGTGCCAATCGGCGTTTCCCTGGGCCTTGCCGGCATGGTGACGATAACCCTGGCAAAGCTCGGGGTGATGGCCATTCCTACCAACGTTTACTGCGGAATCGCCAAGTACCCGCTGCTCGCTATTCCCATGTTCGTACTGGCCGGAGCTATATTCGACCGTTCCGGAGTAGCTGCCCGCCTGCTGCGCTTTACCGAAGCCTTCGTCGGTCGTGGCCGCGCAGCGCTGGCGGTCATCACCGTACTGGTCGCCATGGTGGTGGGAGGAATCTCCGGCTCCGGTCCCGCATGTACCGCAGCAGTGGGAGGCGTCATGCTCGGTGCCATGATGCGTGAGGGGTATCCACC
>JAVEVM010000331.1:0-5076 GCA_034005055.1 Desulforhabdus sp.
CGTTGAAGCCTTCTCAAATATCAGCACGATGTTTTTGCCTTTCAGCCGCTGCTGCTCCGTCCCGGCATAGCGAGCCTTTTTCAGGTCCGCCGAGAGGTCCAGTAAGAATTTGATTTCTTTTGGCGTAAAATCCAAAAGCTTCAGAAAACTCCTGTTCTTTAAATTAAAAGCCATCCCTTCCTCCCTGGTAATGCGCACTGAAAGGCGGCCTTTCTGCGGAACCGGAGCCAGGACCAAAAACAAATCCCCCAGGCAGCCTCAGTCTGTTTACAAGTTGCTTTAACTTTTATGAAATTTTCTTTGCTCGAGCAATGCAAAAAGGTATGGAAGGCTCTGATTTGACAGATAGCATAGAGATGCAAAAAATGCAGATGCTTCGGAGGTGTGAATGCGCGGTTCGCATTTGGAGCTGAAAAAGAGCGCCGCTTGTCGAAAGCTAACCGTACTCTTTCAAAGCTCTAATATCATCCCGATCTCATCACATTTAAAGTACTTCGGGCATTTACTGCATTCTCCCCAGACTTTCGCCGGCAGCTCCTGGGTTCCTTTCGGTTCAAACCCGAGTGCTTTAAAAAAATCTTCGGCCAAAGTGAAAGTGAAAAGCTTCTTTACCCCCAATTCTCTTGCTCCTTCTTCGAGAAACTCGACAATCTTTCTTCCCAGCCCACGTTTTTGAAAATCCGGATGGACCGCTAAAGACCTGACTTCGGCGAGATCCTCCCAAAGAACGTGCAGGCTTCCGCATGCAACAATGGCCGATGAAGCCTCTTCCCCAATGGCGACTTCTGCTCTCTGCCGATTGCTTGTTGTCTCTACCAGAACGGCCACCGCGAAGTCTCTGATGTTTTCGAAAACGTATTGCGGACCTCGGGGAAGAACGAAATTGGCTTCGGCAAACCCGTTAATAAGATGAAGTATCCCTCGTACGTCCGAAATGCGGGCTTTCCTGATCAGGAATTCGCCCTCCTTAAGACCTCCGGTCTTGAGTTCGAATCCGGCTTTGGCCTCTTTGCGGCCGAGCGGCTGCGGAAAAGCAATCTCATCCATCCCTAATGCCTCTTTCTAACGTGTTACCGCCTTCTTGCGGAATCTTTATGCAAATCAAATTTCCGGACTGCCGGGCACGCCTGATTCACCCGAGAATTCAAGCTCCCTGTCGCCTCAGAACGGTAACAAGAACTCTTCCGAGTGTCAACCGGCCGACCCACCTGCGTGTCACCAGGCAAGCACTTGCGTCGCCCGATTGATGTGAGTGCAAGAATACACCCGAATCCAATACTCTCCACGTCTCCCTTAACCACATCCATTTTTGTCAAATCAGGCAGGTAGGAAAAGGACTGGCTGGATTGCAATACAGCCACTTATTATCTTACTCGAACGACAATGGGACAGCGAAACATTCGGATGGAATTGAAAGAAGCGGTTCCCCGCCACCGGAGTGATCGAGGAACCGCCGGTTTTATCAATACATATCTTCCATGCCGCCTCCCGGCATAGGCGCAGCCGGTTCTTTTTTCTTCGGCTTTTCTGCGATCATGGCTTCCGTGGTGATGAGCAACGAAGCAACACTGGCAGCATTTTGCAGGGCAAATCGAACTACTTTGGTAGGATCGATTACTCCCGCCTCGGTGAGATTTTCATAGGCTTCGGTCTCGGCATTGAAACCAAACGCGCCCTGTTCGTTTTTTACCCGTTCTACCACAACCGAACCTTCGAAGCCGGCGTTGTTGGCGATTTGTCTAACCGGTTCCTCCAGGGCTCGCTTTACGATATTGACACCAAATTTATCCTCACCCGTTACGTTGAGCTTTTCCAGGGCAGAAATACAGCGCAGCAGAGCCACACCGCCTCCTGGAACGACACCCTCCTCAACAGCTGCACGGGTCGCGTTCAATGCGTCTTCCACTCGAGCCTTCTTTTCCTTCATCTCGGTCTCAGTGGCTGCTCCAACCTTGATGACAGCCACACCACCAACTAGCTTTGCCAGCCGTTCCTGCAGCTTTTCCCGGTCGTAATCCGAGGTGGTCTCTTCAATCTGTGCACGGATTTGCTTCACTCGACCTTCGATGGCTTCTCTGGAGCCCCCGCCATCGACAATGGTTGTGTCGTCTTTTCCGACCTTGACCGTTTTGGCCGTACCCAGATCGTTTAACGTCACATTCTCAAGCTTGATCCCTACGTCTTCCGAAATTACCTGCCCGCCGGTTAGAATAGCCAGGTCTTCCAGGATCGCCTTGCGCCGATCGCCAAACCCGGGTGCTTTGATGGCACATACTTTCAATGTTCCTCTCAGCTTGTTCACCACCAGGGTCGCCAGGGCCTCGCCTTCGACATCTTCGGCAACGATCAGTAGAGGTTTGCCCATTTTGGCAATCTGCTCTAGGATGGGGAGCAGGTCTTTCATGTTGCTGATCTTCTTTTCATTCATCAGCAGGTAAGGCTCCTCGAGCGTCACGTCCATGCGCTCAGGGTCGGTAACAAAGTAGGGCGAGAGATAGCCGCGGTCAAACTGCATGCCCTCCACCACTTCCAGAGTGGTCTCCATGCTTTTGGCTTCTTCGACCGTGATGACGCCCTCTTTGCCCACTTTGTTCATCGCCTCGGCGATGATGTCGCCTATGGTCGAATCATTATTGGCGCTGATGGTGCCGACCTGAGCGATCTCTTTTTGATCCTTGGTGGGCTTGCTCAGATCCTTGAGCCCCTCAACGGCGGCAGCTACTGCCTTTTCGATGCCGCGTTTGAGCGCCATGGGGTTGTGGCCTGCAGCGACCAATTTGGAACCTTCGCGGTAGATAGCCTGGGCAAGAATGGTAGCAGTAGTGGTGCCGTCTCCGGCCACGTCCGAGGTCTTACTGGCCACCTCTTTGACCATCTGTGCACCCATGTTTTCAAATTTGTCTTCCAGCTCAATTTCCTTGGCCACCGTAACCCCATCTTTGGTGATCGTTGGAGATCCCCAGGATTTCTCCAAAACCACGTTCCGACCCTTGGGCCCCAAGGTGACTTTGACCGCATTGGCCAGGGTATCCACCCCTTTGGTGATCTTCTCCCTGGCCTCACCGTAATATTTGATTTCTTTAGCAGCCATAAAGTTCGTCCTCCCTGTCGTCAGTCCTGTAACGTCGATCTATTGTATAATTGCCAAAATGTCGTCTTCACGCATTATAAGGTGTTCCTCACCTTCGACCTTGATATCGGTCCCGGCGTACTTGCTGAACAGCACACGGTCTCCTTCCTTCACCACCATGGGAGTGACTTGCCCATTTTCCAATATCCTTCCCTTGCCCACTGCAAGCACTTTTCCCTGTTGAGGTTTTTCCTTGGCGGTGTCAGGAATGATGATTCCCCCTGCGGTTTTCTCCTCTTCTTCGATACGCTTGATAATGACCCGATCATGCAACGGTCTGAGCTTCATAGCAATCACTCTCCTTTTCCACTGAAGTTGTTGTAATGAATATACAGGGCTATTTTCGGCATGCCCGGCTAGCACTCAATAGTGGTGAGTGCTAGTAAACACCTTCTCAATCGCCCATCGTTGAGAAAAAGTCAAATTCAAATTTTGGCAAATATCGGCTGCTGATATCCAATTTGCACGTAGCATATCATTATCTGCTATTAGGCTGGCTGTTACTTCGATTTTCATTATATTTCAAAAACATATTTTATTGACAGCCTCGTACTGCCTTGCAGCATTCCATCGACAGCTGGTGAACACTACCTTCGAGATTGACGCCACACCCGGGCAAATCTTTTCTGGTCACCAACGCTGCAAGCCTATATAATATTTATTTTTCGGATTGGTACTCTGACGGTGGTGAGGAGACTTAATTTGAAAACTTGGTTAATGTTTTTAGTCGATTGTAATCGCGATACCAATCAAGGCCGCAACTGGGAAATCGTTCAGGCATTCCTGGTGCCAGCCCTTAAATCGGTATCGAGAGCGGATCTTGAGGTAGTTAGAAACGTTTTTTTCTCAATGTAGCTGACTCGACAATCTCAATCCCTCTGAAAACCATTCGGGATTCGACAATGAAGCCGGCTGCGGATGCCTACAGACGAAAAGGGGAGGAGTGCTGCCATGCAGGAGCTTGAAAAGGATCCTTTAGTCGTGGAGTTCCAGCGACGACGAACGAACATGTTGCAGGCCTTCATTTTCGCCATACTGTTGATCGCCCTCGCCCTCGCGATAAAGCAGCTTTCCGACCAGTATCAAGATTTCCTGGGAATCAATCAGGCGACATGGTCAGCTATTGCTGTCGCCCAATTGATCACGGGTGGCGTCATTGCACTGCGTGGCTTTTTGCAGTATCGATGCCCCGTTTGTAACAAGATCGTTCGGGCTCATGACAAGTACTATCTGGGTGTAGCCGTTAATCCAACTCACTGCCCCAAATGCGGCCGCCGGCTGAGTTAGATGCATCATTTGCAGTATGCCGATCAAGAGAGGTGAAAATCATGAAGATCATTCGACCGATGAAATTGGCGGCACTGATGCTTTTATTTATTTTCATTTGCGTTTTCACCTCCGGCACAGAGGCCTCATCGCCCCGGAATGAGGAACAAGCCCTAACCAGCAAGGCTGATTCGACCAGCCCGGTCAACATTGTCCTGGAATTGGTGGAAGCCGGCTTGGAGAAGGGCATCAGCTTGCGGGTATCATTTGAGAACAGTGGTCCGGCGGGTATATCGTTGAACGTCTGTCCTGCAATGCTGCTTTGTTGCGTCAAGGGGTTGCACCCGTTGATTACTTGTGAAGATACCGGGGTTGGACTCTTGGACGTGTGCAAGCTTGCAAGTGCTACAAGCCACGAGACCTATCTTCCCGTACATTCCACCTTCTCTTTTGACATCAACATCCCGCCTGATCGACTCCCCTCTGCCTGTCTGGAAAAAGGCCGGCAAATCACTGTTTCCCTTCTTTATGAAACGGAAAATGCAAAGAGCATTAACTCAAATGCGGTGAGAGCCCAAATGAATTAAGAATCCGCAAATCCGACGGAGCCATGCCGCTGGCTGGGGCATTTACCTTTGTTCGGCAATACTCTGATTGCTCTGTTGCGAGACGAAATCCGG
>JAVEVM010000332.1:0-5047 GCA_034005055.1 Desulforhabdus sp.
TCACGGACGCTGCCAGAGCTCGATCCGGTTCCTGCCGTGCTTGTGTGAGCAGTCGCATCAAAGTCGATCTGCACGATTGAGCGGCCTTACCAAAGCTCTGAGGCCCGGTTTGAATAGGCATGGGAACTGGGACCACCAATTCGTCAAGATAACGGAATTATTTCCCGCGAGGCAATTTCGTGGTAGAAACACAACTTGGTCTAAAGGCACTGCCTGGCAAAGTTGAAAACTGGGCGAATTTTTGTGGGATATCAACATGTATAGTGAACGTGAGGTCTTGTCTACGCTTGAGATGCTCAAAAACGAGCACCTGGATGTTCGAGCGGTCACCCTTGGGATCAGCCTGTTTGATTGCGCCAGCCACGATCTGGAGCTGTTCAAAAAGAACATCCGCGAGAAAATTCTGCGGCTCGCCGGAAACCTGGTCGATATCTGCAACGAAGTGGGCGACCGGTACGGGATTCCGGTGGTTAACAAACGCATTGCCGTCAGTCCCGTCGCTGTTGCCGGCTGTTCATTTTCTGCCGAGCAGATGGTTGAGATCGCCAAAGAACTGGATGAATCCGCCCGGGCCATCAACGTTGACTTTATCGGCGGCTTCAGCGCTCTGGTGGAAAAAGGATTCACTCACGGCGATCGAGCTCTGATTGATGCCGTTCCCGAGGCTTTGGCCGGAACCAACCGGGTATGCGCCTCGATCAATGTGGCATCCACTCGCGCGGGCATCAACATGGATGCGGTGTATCTATTGGGCAAAACCATCAAAAGGGCCGCCGATCTTACTGCGGATGCAGATGGGATCGCATGTGCAAAGCTTTGTGTATTTGCCAATATTCCCCAGGACATACCATTTATGGCCGGTGCCTACCTGGGCGTCGGGGAGCCGGATGCCGTCATCAATGTGGGCGTCAGCGGGCCCGGAGTGGTCAAGAAGGCGGTGGACCGTGCTCGTGCCGCCGATCCTAGTCTGGATTTGGGTCGCCTGTCGGAGATCATCAAAAGAACCGCCTTTAAAGTGACCCGAGTTGGCGAGCTGATCGGCCGCCAGGTCGCGCATAACCTCGAGGTTCCGTTCGGGGTTGTGGATCTTTCCCTTGCTCCCACACCCAATGTGGGAGACAGTGTGGGGGAAATCTTTCAAAGTCTGGGCTTAAAGAGCATCGGCTGTCCAGGATCGACCGCATTGCTTGCGCTGTTAAATGACGCTGTTAAGAAAGGCGGTGCGTTTGCCAGTTCCTATGTGGGCGGGCTGAGCGGAGCATTCATCCCGGTAAGCGAAGATTT
The DNA here is from genome assembly GCA_034005055.1 of Desulforhabdus sp. Lineage (GTDB taxonomy): Bacteria > Desulfobacterota > Syntrophobacteria > Syntrophobacterales > Syntrophobacteraceae > Desulfoferrobacter. The sequence goes on from JAVEVM010000332.1 coordinate 1,285, forward strand.
GAACATTGCCGAGGCGGTCGGAAGAGGCGATCTCTCCTTGGAAAAGCTGGAAGCCATGACCAGCGTCTGCTCTGTAGGTCTCGACATGATCGCCCTGCCCGGAGATACGTCGGCAGAAACCATTGCCGCGATCATTGCCGATGAAATGGCCATCGGGGTCATCAATAAGAAAACAACCGCTGCGAGGCTTATACCGGTTCCCGGTAAAAGAGCCGGCGATAAGGCTCACTTTGGCGGGCTGCTTGGTGAGTCGACCATCATTCAGATATCTACCAATGGCGGTGCCACAGAGTTTATCGGTCTCGGCGGCCGCATCCCCGCCCCGCTGCAAAGTTTAATCAATTAGGCATAAAAAAAACGGGGAGGTAATCCCCGTTTTCAGAGTCCGCTAAAAATTAACTTCAACCAACGCTGCTACAGTTAACAACTGCAGGAGCTACCGCAGCCACCGCCCCCAGCTACCGGTATCTGCGAACTCACTTGAAAGCCAGCACGCATCCCATAGTTTACGTAGTCGACTGTGACATCCTTGGTTGTCTCATGCAATTCCTTATCCATCAGCATCGTGAAGCCATTGATCTTGAAAACTTCATCGGTCTCTTTTGGTTCGTCCAGAACCAGTGCGAGCGACGGTCCGCCTCAACCTCCCGAATGCAGGAAGACTCGGATCGGCGAAACTTCTTTGTCCTTAAAATAATCTTTCAAAACTTTATCTGCAGCATCCGAAATGTGAACCATCAAGATCTCCTTTCAATTTTCTTAAGAATTGGCCTTTATCTAGTCACAAATTGTTGAACTGTCAAGTCAAAGACAATGTTCCAGTCTGGGGTAATCCTCGCATCAATCGAGAAAAATGGTAGATTCGTTGGGACGCTCGATTGCCAGCAAAAGCAGCAGGTACCTCTTCAGATTTTGGGTAATCAGGAATTCGTCTCTCACTCTCTGACGGCCGTTTTCTCCCAATTTTGCGGCAAATTCGCGCTGATTTAAAAGGGAGCGGATCTGCAGGCTGGCTCCCTCCACCGAGTGAACCAGGACGCCGGTGTAGCCGTGGATGATCTGCGCTGGAATGCCTCCTACGGCGCTGCCGATAACGGGTCGGCGCTTCCAAAGCGCCTCGGCCACCGTTAGCGCAAAGCCCTCCCGCAAGGATTTCTGCAGAACAATGTCAGACGCCCGCTGAAACGCATTGATCTCGGAAGGAATGGATTTGGTCAGATAGATGATGTGGATGTCCGGGTCGTTCCCAGCTGCCTCCCTCACTATCTGCAAAATTCTTTCCGCTTCGGGATCGTCTGCGGCCTTGTCTCCCACCAGGAGCAATCGGCAGTCGACATATTTGCGTGCCATCTTAAAGGCTTCGATTACCCCGACCGGGTCCTTCCAAGGATCATAGCGAGAAATCTGAGTTACCAGGGGCTTGTCTTTTGGTATCTCGTATTCTTTTAGAACAGCTTCGATATACTCGGGATCAAGTTCTTTGTTTTTATCCGCAAGGGGATCGATGGTTGGATAAAACTGATACTGTGGAATTGCCAGCTCGGGAGAAAAGAGCGGTGAAGAAAATATGGCTGCATCATATTGGTTGATGTACGCCTGCAAAAACTGCCAGAGCTGCTGATTCGGATGAGATAAATCGATATGACAGCGCCACACCCATTTGTGCTTGCGGTTTTGGTGCCAATGGATGAGTGCAGCTGGTTGAGGATCATGGATCACAATGAGATCCTCATCGAAGCTCATCTGCCCGTTGTTCAGCTCATTGTAGTGAAGATAGGTCTCAAAGGTTTGCTTCTCAAAGGTTTCCTCTTTTCCCTGCAGAGCGTTGTGAAAAGATTTTGTGATGTCGAAAAACTCCGCTTCGCCCTTAATAACCTCCCAGTTGGTTTGCACACCGAGCTCATTGAGCAGAGGCACAACCCGGTGCAGCATTTCAGCCACGCCGCCTCCCACGGCAGTGGAATTGACCATCTTTATGGAACGGTTGCCGACGTAAGATGCCAGCATGGTCAATTCTTCAACAACGTCCCGACCAACAACCTCCCTGTAATCGAACAAACCGGGTAATGTCATGCATACGCCTTTTTTTGGAAATGAAAACGTTCTAAAGATATTGATCGATGAGCGCTGTCAGCTTACGGCGCAGTCCTTCAAGCGTGTAAATATGGATGTCTATATTTCTAATCTTTGCCGCCAGATCCGGCATGTCCAGGCTCTGTTCGATCCACCTGGAGAAGTCGTCCGTCTGTAGCTGAGTCTGCAGGCGCGATTCGATGAAGTGAAAGTAGATTGAATCAACACTGATAGAGTTGAGCGATTCGCGGAACGATCTCAAATTATAGGCGAATTTATCGGTCAGATAGACGATTCGAACAGTATCGCATAGATAGAAAGGCTTGGCTGCGGTTCTGGTGAAAACCAGCGGGTTTTCTTGTCGGTGGCTTTCGATAACAGCAGCAATACGCTCTCTTAAGCTTAGAATCGTACTGTGCTCGGCTAGCTCTATGGCGGTGAGCTTTTCCGGAAGAGCCTCTTCGGCCAGATTTTGGGAAATCCAGATGGCGAAGTCATTGTTGAAGGGAACCTGAACTTCCCGCATTTTCCGAAAAGTCGAGAAGGTGTGATAAAAAATAGACGAGTCCGGGCAAGTCTTGATGATTTGGAGCAGCTCCTCGAGATTGTGAGCCCTGCGACCGGTCAACTTCCCGAGGGAGGCGCTGGATGAGAACTGAAAAAGGTCTCCCACTCGTTTCTCCTTCCAATGGTGCCGGGGAAATGGGGTGGCATAAAGAACTTTCTACGAAAAGCTCAAACTTATAGAAAAATCCGGCAATGGTCAAGAATTGGCGAACAGAATACTAATCGAGGTTGTAGTTGCCCTTCAGAAACCGTGTGGCGAGATCCAGCACGCTTTGCTCGTTATTCATGATCATGTCCATCTGTCGGGTGTACTGCAGCAGCCGGCCAAGTAGGTCCAGACGCTCTTCGGTGAGAGATCTTTCGTATTTTTGAAAACGGGCGGTTATACGGTCGGCCACTACGTCTACCGAGAAGTGCAGCTCGCGAAGGATTTCGGCAATGAGACGAGCGCGCCGGTTGCGCCTGGTCTCATCGGCAGCCCCTCCCATAAAGGTAAACGTGATATAGTTTTTGTTGACTGTGTCACCGCAGTAACTGTCCAAAACACTGTAATGGTATCCCACTCTGGAGCTGAAATTAAGATACTTGTCGGATATGATGGCGTAGCTCCTGTCGCCGAAGCGCTCTGCGGCAAGGTTAGGGGGCGTCAGCATCTGCTGGCTCATAACGGAAAAAAATCCCTTCAATTCGATGGGCCGCGGTCCGCGACAGATCAGATCCTCATGCAGCATGCCTTTCAGGAGATGTTTGAAGGGGATGCAGATCACTTGATCCGCATTAGCCTTTTTCGCTCCAGGCTTAAGTCCCTGCAGTCCTCCTCCCAGATCGATGATGTGTAAATCGAGAGGAATCGAAGCGTGCAGCTTCAGGGCCGTTCCCGGACCGCTGGAGACCACATCGCTGAGCTTAAACATTTCCCCATAGGAAACTTCGTGCACATAGCGCATGATGTCGTGCAGCGACTGGCAACCGGAAGGGTTGAAGTTGGGAGCTTTGGGATTGATGAGGTTTAGCGGTATGATCCATTGGGCTGCACGTTTCAAAGTATCGTACACCTGGGTTTCTTTCATGTACGGTTCGCGCTGCGAAACTTGCGACAGCAAAGCGTCTACTTTCCCAGCAT
>JAVEVM010000333.1:0-5047 GCA_034005055.1 Desulforhabdus sp.
CCCAACTATGTTTTGAGGATCGCCTCTATGGACAAAGAGCCGATGCACCTCCGAAAAGATCATGGTGCGGATGGCTCCTTCCAGGAATTCGGTTTCATCGCAGGAAAGCACCGGAGAAAACATGACTGTTCTGGCAGAATCAGATGAGGATACGCCATGCGCATATGCCAGAATCAGATCGGTTTTCGATACAACCCCCACCGCCCGATCGTTCTCGCCGGTGATGAGCACAGCCCCGAATCGATACGCTGACAGCCCTTCCATGATCGTCAACAAGGAATCATTCTCGCGAAAGGATCTGACGGTTGGAGTCATGACATCCTTGACCCTGAAGCGTGAGACTTCATCTGTTTCGAGTTTTTTTCTGATGCGATTCACCAGGCTGTATTCGCACCTGCTGCAGTACAAATAAAGCAAGCCGACAACATCGGGATAGGCCAATACTCCAACAACGGACTGAGAAGCTCTTTCGCGGGCGTATAAACGATAAATTCCTTCAGCTCTCATTTTGTCGAGGGCCGATTCCAGCGAATCATCCGCTCCGCAAAAAAGGGGCGGAGAGCTCATAATGTCTCTCGCTGGAGATTCTATAGGCAGGGACGCATAATAAGCCGACATGATGTCGGTCTTTGAAACAACACCGGTCGGCTCATTCTTTTTTGCCGTAAGCAGAAGAGCATTCAGCTTGTATTTGATCAGGAAATTTATATTCTTTTCTATGGTCGCGTCTTCGGGCAACCGAAGAACCTGTCTGCGCATAACATCTTTTACGGCCAAGTCCTTCAGCACGTTTTGTTTCACTATGATCGTCACCCGACTACCTCGCTCTCCCTGCGGCGGCAAGAAGCTGCTTGCATTACGACTTGACCCTGGCGAGAAGATGATAGAACAGGGTGGAAATGTAGATGATACCCTTTATTTTTTCACCTTCTACGACCGGCACTCGTCTTATATGTTTTTTGATCATGAGATCCAGGACGACCATCAAGTGAGTATCGGAGGTAACGGTGATGACATCCGGAGTCATGATATCGGCCACCCGTATCGATTTCAACCGCTCGCAAGCTTGATCCATCAATCCTTCAGCCTCAATATCGTCCATCATGCCCCAAATGTGAACGTGCTTGGGGCGAAGATACAAAAGTATATCGTACATGGAGAGCATCCCTACCAGGCGTGAGTGCCGGTCGGTGACCATGATCCCGAACACTTTGCGCTCTTCGTTTTCGCTCGCTTCTTTGAAGCTCTTAACGGCATCGGCAACGGACATGTCAGGCCGAAGAGCATGGAACTTGGTAGTCATCAGGTCTTTTGCGGTTGACAACTTGCATCCTCCTCAGATCGGTTTTCAGTCATCCTCAGGTGAAAGGCCGGTTCTCTGCAGAATTGCCAATATAAGCTTTCTTGTCGCCGTCATGTGCAAAAATGCTTCCTCTATCTTAAACCTAAGCGCCGCTATTGTAACCCCACGAGTCGTCCCACAGCAATTGAATTGCAGATTCCCTGTGCAAACTGAATATCAAACCACCGGTGAACATGGGCCAAGATCCCACGTTTGAGCGCAACTCAGGATGGATTTTCTCTGCAACCTGATTTTGCGGGAAAATACGGACTGGGCGGGAGTCGAAAATGGCGCTATGATCTTTCAGCTAGATTCGGATTGTCGGCCAGCCTGGGTTTGAGCAGTTCAATCATTTTGCGGGTCCGCAAGGTTTTGCCTTGGGCACTCAAATGATTGACACTGTCCTGAAAGTATTCGTAAGGGTACAAGAAATCATAAGGGGTCCCCAGAACGGGGATGCCGAGCTCCGCCCGGAGTTGGCTGTAGAGCGCGTCAAAAGCTGCTCGGTTCATTTCATACTCGCCTTCAGGAAACGCTGCAAAGACGAAAAAGACTCTGCAGCCCACCCGAGCCGCCGATTGAGTAAAGCGGTTCAGTTCTTTAATGACATTGGCATCAACCGGTTTCTGCGCGTAGGCAATCCCGCGGTCCAACAACTTATCAGAAGGCAAGTCTTCAAATTGAGCCTCTCCGGTCATGTCTCCAAACTCATTCATGACCCTCTTGCTCTTGTGATACCCTTTGCTCGTGCCGAAAAGGCTCTGCGGCAAAATGCTCAGTTTTGATGTTGAAAGATCCGCCAGATCGATCAAAAGGTACCTGAGACCCTCTGCGGACCTTGGATAATACCTATCCAAGGCCGACAGCGGCGATGCTGCCAGCAGCCATTTTCTGCTTTTTTCCGTATTCTTGAGACCAGAGTGAATGAGACCGTATTCGGGTACGATCACCACCACGTCGCCGGCCCGAAGGAACGGCTCGATAAGAGGCAAAATCGGCAGCACCCCGAATCCAGCGTAGACCGCCATATTCACCGCCGAGCATTTCATTTCCTTATGAACCAACTTTGAATCCAGCCCGCTGTAGGTGCCACTGCCGCCAACGAAAACGACTTTGGGCGAGGGAGTGTTCCTGACCAAATCCAGTTTGTTTATGATTAAGGAGAGGGAGTGACTGTAGGGAAGCTGGGTATAAAATGGGAACATCAGAGTCGCTGTCACCAGGCAGGCGAGCAGAGCAAGTTTTGCCAACAAACGTTTCATGCGCTCCATTTCCCTAAAATTGAAAGTAGATGAATTTTTCACTCGACTGAAGGCCGTACATGATGAGGGCCAAGACAAAGAGATAATAAGCGCTCCAGCGGAGTAAGACCGGTCTGCTCGATATTCTTTGCCTTATAACGCCCTTGCGCTGAATCAGCTGAACGATCACCAGCAGCACAATCAGCTTTAAGGCCGTCCGAAATTCGCCCATATTTTTCCCCATTGCCAGGACTTCCCGAATGCTCTTGTCCGGCTTCGGGCCGCTGTTGATGTGGGCCGCGATCAAATACTCGGCGTAATTCCAGATGAAATCGGCAACGCCGTTGAACAGATGAGTGACGATATAGAAGGCGTCCTCAATGGAATTAGCCCGGAAAAAAATCCAGGCAAAGCAGATCAGAGCGAACGTGCTCAGCACTTTTACACCTTTGTGAACCCTCGGGTATCTCTGTAGCCCGATTGCATGCGTGAAACGATTTCGCGCATTCGCAGTCACGATGGCAAAAATCAGATAAAAACCATTGAGCGCACCCCAAAATACGAATGTCCAGTTGGCTCCGTGCCACAATCCGCTGATCAGAAATGTGAGGAATAAGTTCAAATACCATCTGTTGACCGGCACCCGGTTGCCACCCAGGGGAATGTAGAAATAGTCCCTGAACCAGGTGGAAAGCGATATGTGCCACCGCTTCCAGAACTCCGCGATCGACTTGGAGAGATAGGGCCGCTCAAAATTCTGCATCAACCGGAAGCCCATCACTTGCGCGGCGCCGATGGCGATATCCGAATAACCCGAGAAATCACAATAGATCTGAAAAGCAAAAAAGACAGTGGCCAAAATGAGGGGAACGCCTTCAAAAGCGTGGGGGTTATTGTATACGTTGTTAACAAAAACAGCCAGGCGGTCCGCAATCACAACTTTCTTGAAAAGCCCCCAGGCCATAAGCTTCAGGCCGTCGGTGACCCTATCGTAGTCAAATGAGTGGGATTGATAAAACTGCTTCAACAAGTTTTGCGGGCGCTCGATAGGACCGGCCACCAGCTGTGGATAGAACATGACGTAAAGCGAATAGATCCCGAAGTTCTTTTCCGCCTTCTGGTTGCCGCGATACACCTCGATGACATAGCTCAAGCTTTGAAAAGTATGGAAGGAAAGGCCAAGCGGCAAGGCCAGCATCAGCCCTTCATAGGAATAGCTCCAATCCAGAAATTTTGCCAGACCGGCTATGTTGGCGTTGAAGAAATTGAAATACTTGAACACAAACAGAACTCCGACGGTGCTGACCACACTGATATAGAAAAAAAATCTGCGCCTGGTTCCCTCTGATTCCTCAATGAAGATACCGGCCGAATAGTCGATGATTATGGTGAAGAACAAAATGAGAATATAGACGGGGATAAAGGCCATGTAGAACACGCAGCTGGCTGCCAGAAGCAGGGCCCATCGATATCTTTGGGGAAATAGAAAATAAAGCGTAGTGACTGTCGGGAAGAAGACAAAGAATTCAAGTGAATTAAACAACATGGCCCATTGCCTTTGGTTCGTCTTAAGAATCTGGAGCCGCTGAAGAGTTTCTGAACACAACTTTTAAATATAAGCCATTTTCATGGAGAGGACGCAATTAAAATTTGCGTTCGCAAGGTCTAAGCCTCAGGCGCCCGCGGCAATCATCCAAACAATTCCCCGTCACCGGAACCGAGTTGTTCTGACGTCAGTAAATTGCAGTGGGGAACACGAACGAACAAGCTGATTTAAGATTTCGGTCTCATTGTACCACCAGTCCGCTTGATTTTGAGGGAGCGGGACATTATCAGCAATCAGAGGAGATAAAAAGGAGGATGCACTATGCAATCATCTATCGGCTGTAAACGATGGGCTATTGCCGAGGGCTACATTCCCGGCTGGAGCCATGGGCCCGAGCCACAGTTCACGAGCCATGAGACAGTCTGTTTGCTGAATGCCTCGAATGAGGATGCACATGTCTCGATCACCATCTATTTTACCGATCGGGAACCGGCCGGCCCTTACCGGATAACCGTTCCGGCCCGCCGCACAAGGCATGTCCGCTTCAACGATCTCACCGATCCCGAGCCTATTCCGCGCGACACCGATTATGCCAGCGTCATCGAATCGGATGTGCCCATCGTGGTCCAGCATACGCGCCTCGACTCACGCCAAGCCGAAAACGCACTGCTCAGCACCATTGCCTATGCGAGCAGGGATTGAGAGATTACACTCTCATCGAATCACGAGAACCGACAATGCAGCAAGAATGGTCAAATTGGTCCGGGAGCTTGCGGTTTAAACCGGGAAGCGTCCAAGCGCCGGAAAACGAAGAGGAGCTCGCGGGGCCGAAGCGATGCCCCTGGATACAGATTACGCGAGCATCATTATCTCCGATGTTCCAATCGTCGTCCAGTTCAGCCGCCTCGACTCGGGTCA
>JAVEVM010000334.1:0-5033 GCA_034005055.1 Desulforhabdus sp.
GCAGCCCGCTCCCAGCATCGGGTGATTCTGCCGGAAGCCCACTACCTGGCACTGCTCCACGCCATCACTGCCGCCAAGGGGGCTCCGGACTGGCTTGGCTTGCGGGAGCCGCTCAGCCTTGATGCCCACATCCTGTCGATGGTCGACCGCCTGTCCGGTCAAGCGGATCTGGTCGCCCGAAATGCCCCCGCTCGGGGTGGATTCGGTGCCTACCACCGGCATCTGCGCGGGCGACCCTACGTGCTCAGGGAATGAGGTCTGTGCGAGCAGGATCCGCTGCACGGTAGCGAATCACGGCGCGCACTTAGGTAATGGGGACATTTCGCTATGCTGTTACTGGCTGCGGACGTCCCGTCATTCCTACTCTCGTTATTGCTTGGAGATTCTCATGAATCAACATGAAGGCAGCGCTCGTCCTGCAAACCGGCCACAGCGTGGCACCCGCATCACTCGTACGCTCGATCTCGCCAATCCGCGCCTGATCGGGGTCTGGAAATGGAACTTCGGAGAGGTCAGTCGCCACCTGTATGCGATTTGCGTCTTCGCTCCCACTGTCCTGCGCGAAGCCTATCCCCTGGAGGAATTGCAGCACCTGAAGGCTTACATCGAGCAGCAGGCACTCAAGGTGGAGAACATGATCGACTGGACCCGGTCGCAGTTCGATGCGACCGGCCTGCAGGAAGGCGAGCCTGGCTGGATGGAACCGTTGAGTGCCGACATCCGGACACCTCTGGCAGGCGCTTACGCGGACCTTTTTGTCCGCGCAGACCTCGCCATCCGCCTGCTGGACGCCCTCTGGGTCCAGCAGGCGCTAACCGACGCGGGCCATGAAGAGAGAACAACGGCCATGCGTCGGGCTCCACTCAAGATCCTGGGCGAAACCAGAAAGGCACATGCGCGGTGCCAAAACAGCATTCAGGCGTTGTATCGCCAGCGGGAGTCGTCTGGCCTGCTCTGACCGCTTGGAAGCCAGGCTCATCCTGGTTGGAACTGAATGATCAACTGGCGGAGTTGATCCCGGGAGTGCCCTCCCAGGATCCGGATCAGCTCCGCCAGGTCGTCATCCGGCTCATACAGGTAGGAGACGGGGACATTCAGTTCTGCAGCAAGGCGCTGGGCCGTTTGCAAGTCTGGTACATGTTTGCCGCGCTCGTACTGGTTGATCCGCGCGCTGGCAACGAACTGGTCGATGCCGGCCAGGATGCCTAGCTGCTTCTGCGATATGCCTCTCGCCTCGCGGGCTGCTCTTAGCCGCGTGGCAAATGCTGACTTCTCTTCCATCCTAGCCCCCTACGCATGAGGACTAAGAGACTCTTAGGAACTACACTTATGGCATACTAAGGAATACTTAGCATTTAGATCATCAGACCACGGCATTGAGGGCCGCTACGGCTCTTCACCTGCCACGAAGACATCTCGTTTAGCCAATTCAAATAAGGATGGAGCCATGTACAAGAAAGCTATTTCAATGGCGCTCGGCATCGCGCTGACCGGCTGTGCTGCCATGAAGCCCACTTCTCACACCGAATCCACTTTCGTCATTTACGACGTCAAACCCGCCACTATCGATCGGAATCAGTTGCTGAAGGCGGTGCTCGACGCGGTGCAGAAGAGCGCCAGCAAGCTGCGGGTGAACCGGGATATTCCCCCTGCAGAGCTTCCTGCCACCCCTGGTCGCTTTGAACTTCAGGATCCGTTTGCCAACTCGAAAATGGGGGCGCTACTGGCCTCTCAGGCCCAAAATATTCGCGTGCCTGTCTGCAAGAACGCCCTGATGACCGTTTCAACGGACAACACCAGCATGGCCCAGTATGGCGAACAGACGACACTGTTCCTGTGCATTCTCCCCTACAAGGAGGGCTACCAGATCGACATCTATTCGACCTTCATCCGGGAAAATGGCGGCATGACACCGCAAGGCATCAGTTCAGCGATCGGACGCTCGCTTATTGGCGATTCGAGCCAGTTCATCCCCCGAACCATGAATGCTGTCCGGACTGCCGCCGAATCGGTTGGGGCGAAGGTGACCGTGGTCGACAGTTACATCCCGGAGGACTTCAAGGGGTCATTCGTGAATCAAGCCGAGAGCGCCGGCAAGTAAGCCCAGAAAGGAGGAAAACAAAATGGACAAACGCATCGTTGGAACACTGCTGGGTATTGCCGGAATATTGTTGTGGTTCATGCCGTGGACTCAGTTCTCCATAGGGGAGATGGAGTTTGCCCGGACCGGCAGTCACGTTGGCGGGATCGCTTACGTACTCTTGATGAGCTCACTGGCCTACGCGGTACTGTCCTGGGTAACGGAGCCTGTGCCACGCATTATTGTGGCGGCGCTCTCGACACTCCTCAGCAGCAACTTCTGGCTGGATGCTGGAGAGGCCGCCGCCTGGGGCCTGGTTGGGCTATGCATGGCGAGCGGTATCAGTCTGCTACAAGCAATCGAAGAGAACCGGGCCTTCAAGCGGGCCGAAAAACAAACTTGAAATATTAAGTACTTGCACAACCCCTGCAACCCAGCTCTGTATCTGGGCTGCAGGGAAAGAGAGAGAACACCACGCGCCCTTTCTGCACCACAAACAGATACAGACTTTATGCGTATGGATAATTCTTCTTACCTTTCGGAGAGAAGTCTTATCATTGCCCAATGGCAAAAGAATCTTGGCTCGTTGCATGGGTCGGTGACACCGACCACAAATGCGCTGAAGGCACCATCCAAGGGCAGGTCGGGCCCATCGCGTCTGCCATCCAGCAGCACCCTCGTTTCGACCGTATTCATCTTCTTACGAACTACAGCTACGACCGCACTGAACGCTATTGCCAATGGCTTGAAGGACAGTGTGTCGGCATCCGGGTTGAACTCTCCGAGATTATCCTGACCAGCCCGATTGATTACGGCGACATCTACGGCAAGGTAGTAGCCGAGTTGCAGCAGTGTCGGCTGCCCAGAGACGACGTGAACCTTACCTTCCACTTAAGCCCGGGGACACCCGCCATGGCGGCGATCTGGATTATCCTCGCCAAGACGCGTTTCCCCGCCAGCCTGATTCAGACTTCACAGCAGAAAGGTCTGGAGCCAGTCAACTTCATCTTCGACCTTGCCAACGACTTCTTGCCGGAGTTCCTCAGGCGGGGTGATGAACGCGCGGAAAGATTGGCCAGCGGCCCACTGCAATTAACCCCCGGATTCGAGAAAATTCTTCATGCAAGCGACACCATGGTCCGGCAGATTGAGCGGGCCCGACGGGTGGCGGCATACGATGTTCCGACACTCATCCTCGGAGAAACCGGTACTGGGAAGGAGCTTTTTGCGGAAGCTATACACAAAACGAGCCGGCGCGCGGACAGATCTTTTCTTGCCATCAACTGCGGCGCCATTCCTCGGGAACTGGTGAACTCCGAGTTATTTGGCCATCGCAAAGGCGCATTCACCGGCGCAGACAGAAACCGGAAAGGGCACTTCCGCGAGGCGGAAGGTGGCACCTTGTTCCTAGATGAAGTGGGCGACCTACCGTTGGACGCTCAGACCAAGCTCCTGCGGGCAATCCAGCAAAAGGAAATAACGCCGGTAGGTGAATCGACCCCGATCAAGGTGGATATTCGTATCCTGGCAGCAACCCACCGGGATTTGATGGCAGACGTGGCAGCCGGTCGGTTTCGGGAGGATTTGTTCCACCGACTAGCGGTAGGCATTCTCCATCTTCCCCCCTTACGGGACAGAGCCGGAGACATCGATTTTCTGACAGACCATTTCCTGGGTGACTTCAATGCCGACACGCGAGACCGCCCGGAAGGACAGGAAAAAGTACTTTCCCTTGAGGCAAGAGGTTCTCTGAACCAGCACACTTGGCCTGGAAATGTCCGCGAACTCTACCATACGCTACTGCGGGCAACGATATGGTCGGTGGGTACCACGCTTACGGCAGAAGACATCCGATCGGCCCTGCTCACCACCGACAATCGCGAGGACCAGATTCTTGGCAGACCGTTATCAAAAGGCTTTGACTTACAGGCTTTGCTGGACGAAGTGACGCGCCATTACCTGAGTCGGGCAATGGCGCAAGCGAACAACAGAAAGAAGCTTGCCGCAGAACTTCTAGGAATTGCCAACTACCAGACTCTGACCAACAGGTTGACACGCCTAGGACTGCCATCCGAGGACAAGAACGGATAAGGAGTGCATGGTCTGGAGGCATGTGTGAAACAGGAATGCAGTCTGTACCATCAGGCACACGCTCCCTAAGGTCACTCTGTCCGAACCGCATGCCGTCTTCACATCTCGCACTTGTCCGCCCCCTGGGAATGGAATGTCAGCGTGGAGAAGCCTTCTTTCATCGCGGCCTACCAAAGGACAAGGAGCTCGAGGCCTTCGGCGCTCGCATGTTCTTCGACGATCAAGAAACCCGTCCGGCCCCCTCGTCGGTGGTGCATGCGCGCAAAGTGCCGTGCGAGGGAGAATTTTTGCATGCTGCGAAGAAGCGAACATCCACCGACCAGCTAGATACGAATACTGGGTAAAAAGATAAATTTTTTTACTAAAACAGATAGAAGCTTCTATTTTATTGACTTCGGCCACTACCGAACTCCCATAAGCAATTGACTTAAAACAACTAACCCGCCACAACCCTTAGTGGCACGCAACTCGCAACAAGCATGACATCCCCGCGACGAAGGAGTTAGTCATGCAATCTGTGCCTGCTGTTTCCCACTCGACTCACAACTATCCCTTTACGCTTCACGCCACCTTGCGCATGCAGCAGCGAGGCATCCCTGGGCACCTCGTCGAAGAGGTTCTGACCTACGGCAGAATCATTCACTCCCGGGGAGTGACCTTTCGCGTAGTCGGCAAGAAGGAGGTCGCTCGCTTTGCCCAAAAGGGGATTGACCTTAGCCATGCGGAAGGCATTCATGTTCTGATGGAGTCTGATGGCTCCGTCATCACAACCTACCGCAACCACGACCTTCGCAAGATCCGTCCCTTCAAGCGCAAGCATTCCATGCACCACTGATTGCAGTCACTGTGGGCAATCTACCGG
>JAVEVM010000335.1:0-5019 GCA_034005055.1 Desulforhabdus sp.
TATGAGCCCGGATCAGCAAGCCTGTGACAAAGCCATAGACCGGATCAGAAAATTGACTGAAGAACCTGAAGTGGGGCAGGTTTACCTTTCTCGTGTCGTTCGTATCACCGATTTTGGAGCCTTTGCAGAAATCCTACCCGGCATCGACGGTCTGATCCACATATCACAGCTGGAGCATCACAGAGTGCGCAAGGTGACTGATGTGGTCAAGGAAGGCGATGAAGTGCTTGTCAAGGTGATCGAAATTGACAAAGATGGGCGGATCCGTTTGAGCCGCAAGGCGCTGCTTGAAAAGCCCGAATCGGACAAGGAGTAGGCACATCCGGTCTGTTGATCGCCGATCTTGTTGCTCGCCAGCAGAGGGGGAAGATTGTATCAAAAAACCGTATTGCGCAACGGTATCCGCATCGTAACCGAACAGGTTCCCAGTGTCAGGTCGGTATCCACGGGAATATGGGTGAGTGTGGGCTCTCGCGATGAGAAAAACTCAGAGCGAGGCATAACCCATTTCATCGAGCACATGCTCTTCAAAGGGACTCAACGGCGAACTGCTCTGGATATAGCCAAGCAATTGGACTCTGTCGGAGGATTTGCCAATGCGTTCACTTCCAAAGAGCATGTCTGTTTCCATGCCAAGGTGCTTGGCACGCATCTGCCCCTGGTAGTTGACGTGCTCACCGACATTTTTTTGAACTCGACTTTCGCCCCTCCGGAGATCGAGCGGGAGCAGCAGGTTATTTTGCAGGAAATACGCATGATCGAGGACACTCCGGATGAGTACATTCACATTCTCTTTCATGAGCTGTTCTGGCAAAATAATTCGTTGGGCTATCCCATCTACGGGACTGCTGAAGCAGTCGAACAAATTGATAGAGATCATATCCTGCAGTACCTTTCTCGGACTTTCAATCCCGCCAGAATTGTTGTTGCCGCCGCAGGCAATCTGGAGCACGATCGATTCGTTGATCTGGTCGCACCCTCCATGGAGGCGCTAATTGCGGGCGAGGACTTCAACCGGCGCAAACCTCCTGAAAACAGGCAAGTTTTAGAGGTAATTCCGAAAGAGTTGGAGCAGGTTCATCTTTGCCTCGGCATGCAGGGCACTTCGCATTTGGATGAAAGCCGGTTCGCTTGCCATTTGCTCAATGTCATCCTTGGCAGCAGCATGAGCAGCCGGTTATTTCAGGAAATCCGAGAGAAGCGCGGCCTGGCTTATTCCGTCTATTCATTCGTAAACAGCCATGAAGATACCGGACTATTGGGCGTTTATTCCGGAATCGCACCGGAAAACGTCCATGAAACCCTGCAGGTCATCCGCGAGCAGCTGGCTCTGATCGCGGCCAAGCCCATCACCGAAGCGGAGCTCCGTGCCGCCAAAGAATACGTCAAAGGCAGCATGTACCTCAATGCGGAAATCACCGATTCCAGAATGAATCGATTGGCCAAGAACGAATTCTTGTTCGGTCGGTATGTACCTTATGAAGAAGTCGAAGAGAAGATTAATCAAGTGACTTCAGAGGAGATTCGAGACTGGTTCCGAGGGGTTTTTAAAGAGAACGAGCTGGCGCTTGTACTCTTGGGACCGGTCGAGCGAGACGAAGAACTGACAATAGCTTGATCCTGAAGCCGATTCCAAGTCCCCTGGACTGAGTCGCCTCTGCATCTGGTCGATTACCCGCAACACGCTTATAGGAATGCACTATGCCCCTTTGTTTCCAGGTGCTCTCCAGCGGCTCCAAAGGGAATGCCATCCTGGTTTGCAGTGCCAGGACCCGCATCCTGGTGGATGCAGGCTTGAGTGGCAAAGAGCTGGTGAGACGCATGGACGCCTCCGAGGTTCAAGCTCGCAACCTGGATGCATTGGTTGTCAGCCACGAGCACCAGGATCACGTGAGAGGCATTGGCGTTTTGAGCCGTCGTTTCGACCTTCCGGTGTACCTAAGCCAGGGTACGCTGGAGCAGCTTCCATCCCAAATCGGCCAACTCACTCATCTGCAGCTCTTCCACCCGGGAACATCATTCATGGTGGGCGATCTGCAGCTCCGGCCTTTTGCCGTCTCTCACGACGCAGGGGAACCGTCGGGCTTCATTATTGAGAACGGCGATACCCGCCTTGGAATTTGCACCGATTTGGGAACCGCCACTCATTTGGTTAAAACCAGACTTCAGGAATGCCATGGGCTGGTAATCGAAGCCAATCACGACACGGACATGCTGCTTAAAGGCCCATATCCCCTGCATCTGAAACAACGGATTCGCAGCCGCCACGGCCATCTTTCCAACGGCGACAGCTGCGACCTTCTCAAAAGCATCTACCACGAAGCTCTGCAAGCCGTTGTGTTCGCTCACCTGAGCGAAGTCAATAACCATCCGGATCTGGTTTCACAGACTTTTCTCGAGCTTTGTAGAATTTCGCAATGGCACAGCATCCGCTTTGAAATAGCGAGACAATATGAAGCGACTCCCGCAGTCGAATTGATCTGAACACAATTTCCAAGGAGGGCGAGCATGGAATCAATACCGAAGTGCCTACTGCTGCCTATCGACGGCTCCGAAGAAGCACTGTTGCCAATCCGCTTTGTTAGTCGCCTGTTTCCGCAACTGGATCAGATCAACCTGATCCTCTCCTATTTTGTCCCCTCACTGCCCCCGGTCTATAAGCAACGCCTGACTTCCAAGGAAATGATTAAAAAGAAGAAAGAGCTGCTGCGGGATCGAGAAAAGCACGCACGCGACGCTCTGGATCATGCCAAACAGATCCTATCTCGTCACGGATTCTCTGCAGACCTTATTCAAGAACACCTGCAGGAAAAAGCCATGAGCGTGGCACATCATGCCTGTCGCCTGGCTGATATCAAGAAAGTGGACGCCGTCTTGGTGCAGAAGCGAGTCAGCAGCCCCTTGGAGGGGTTTCTCAGGGACGATCCGAGCAATGCGCTTTTGCATTATTGTATCGTGAGCCCGGTCTGGTTTTTGGAAGGGGAAGTAGATCCATCCAAAGCGGTAATCTGTCTGCAAAATGAAGCGGCATCTCTGCGGGCGGCTGATCATGCGGCTTTCATGCTGGCTGACACCCAAACCGCCATAGAGCTCCTGCATGTCACTCATTCTGCCCCACACCGTTTCACCAGCCCCGCTTTTGCGCAGAGCACAGAGCTTGCGAACTGGCTGAAGACGGAAGCAGGCAGGGAGATCAGTCCAATTGTTGCAGGCTCCTGCGATATTTTGAAAACTGCAGGGATTGCCGACACACGCGTCCGTATCACCATCCTGCCCGGCCGCGAAAAGGAAGGCAAAGTCGCCGCGGAGATCATCCATTATGCAAAGCAACACGAAATCGGCATCGTTGTCCTGGGACACTCCGATCCCGAGGGAGTCTGGAGCTTTTTGAAGACTTCCGTAACCAAGAAGATCCTGGGCGATTTTGAAAATATGGCGGTGTGGGTGAATCAGTAGCGGCCGAAAGGTCGGTTTGTAACAGAATACCGAACGAGGTATGTCGACTCTGGAATTGTTCCCACCGCCTCTGCGAATAGAAATCCTTTGTTCGATCTGGGATTATCAATCACTCACTCTTGGGCACTGGCTTTCGCTTGGCGACTCGTCGTTTGGTCCAGTCATCATAGAGGAGCAGAATCGGGCTTGCTACGAAAATTGTCGAGTAGGTTCCGGTGATAGTACCTATAAACATCGCAAAAGCGAAGTCATGGATGACGGTTCCTCCCCAGAGCAAGAGGCAGGCTATGACGAAAAAGACCGTCCCATTGGTCAAAATAGTGCGGCTCAGGGTCTGGTTGATGCTCTGGTTGATCACAATCGCCAAATCCTGGCGCTTGCCTTTTCGCGTATTTTCACGGATGCGGTCGAAGATGACGATGGTATCATTGAGCGAAAATCCGACCAGGGTCAGCAACGCTGCAAGAACCTCAAGGGTAAACTCCTTATCCGCCAAGGCGAAGATTCCCACCGTAATGAGCACATCATGGGCCAGAGACATAATAGCCCCCAGTGCATACGGCAATTTCAGTTTCCAGCAGAGGCCAAGCGCAAGTACCAGCGCTGCTACTATCACATAGGTGCCGCTGACTCCCACTGTCTGCAGTAGGTAGACGCCGGCTATCAAAATGGCGCCCATAGTGGCACTGCTCGTCCACCTGAACTCGAATCTGCCGGAGATATAGATGGTGATCAAAATCAATGCGTAATAGATGGCAAATAGAGCCTTTTGACGCAGGTCTTGGCCGACCTTGGGACCCACCATTTCGACTCTTCTGACCGTAACGTCGTCTTTGCCAAAGACTTTTCCCAGAGTCTCTTGAACCTCCTGCGCATAGCTTTGCAGGCCGGACGTGATTGCTTCCGTACGGATCAGAAACTCGTTGTCTTCTCCGCCGATTTCCTGGATCGTACCTTGAGAAATCAGCTCTTTCAGTGCACCTCGGATTTCTTCCGGGTCGGTGGTGCGTTTGAATTGCACCTGAACGAGGGTGCCGCCGGCAAAATCCACTCCTAAATTGAGCCCGCCACGCGAAACCAGAACAATCATTCCGAGCAGAATGACGATGAGCGAGAAGAGGAATGCCTTGAATCGCATACCTACAAAATTGAAATTAATATCGGGTCTGATCAGTTCCATTCTTCCGTTCCCCTATTAAAGCTCTGCTAAATGCTCAATGTGCGCACACGCCGTTGTTGAAGCAGGTAGTCGAAGATAACACGCGTGACGATGATTGCTGTAAAAAGATTAGCGATAAGGCCGATGGTTAATGTGACTGCAAACCCACGGATGGGCCCGGTGCCAAATTGAAAAAGCACGATCGCGGCGATTAAAGTAGTTACGTTCGCATCCAGAATCGTCAAAGTCGCCCGCTCATAGCCTGCGTCGAGAGCCGCTCGTGGCGTTTTCCCCAATCGCAGCTCCTCCCGGATGCGCTCGTAGATCAACTCCTTGGCATCAACAGCCATGCCGATGGTGAGAGCGATACCGGCAATGCCCGGCAGTGTTAAGGTCGCTCCGAA
>JAVEVM010000336.1:0-5013 GCA_034005055.1 Desulforhabdus sp.
GTAGCCCGTGCAGACGATCCATCCGCACTTTTCTACAATCCTGCCGGCATCACCCAATTACCCGGCTTGCAGGTGATGGGTGGCGCAACTTTTATTATTCCCGGAACAGATGTCAAAACCACCAACACGGGTGAAACACTCAAGACCAGCACTGAGACCAATATTTGGGTCCCGCCCCACCTCTACGCCACCTACCAGTTTTCGCAATCCCTTTGGTTCGGACTGGGGATTTTCGGTCAGTTCGGATTGGGAACCGAATTCGATGAAAACTGGCCGGGGCGCTATAATAGCTATAATGCTCAAATCAAAACGCTAACGTTCAATCCCAACGTCGCTTTTAAGGTAACCGACGAGCTCTCTTTGGCGGCAGGTATTGATTTCATGTGGTTCGACCTGTTGCTCGAGCAAAAAATCGACGCTTCAGGACAAAACAACCCGGATACCTCTACCTTTGATGTCGATCAGTCATTGAGCGGAGATACCATCGGGGTCGGGTTTAATTTTGGCGCACACTATAAACCATGTGACTGGCTGGCTTTCGGCATATCGTATCGCAGTTGGGTCAAACAGAACGTGGACGGATCGGCCGAATTCAAAAAGCCGTCCTTTGTGCCTTACTTCGACAACACCGACGCATCAGGGACTGTAACTTTACCGGACAGCGTTTTTATGGGCGTAATGTTCAAGCCCTGGGAGCGCTTCAGCGTAGAAATAGACGGTATATGGACTCGCTGGAGCAATTATGATCAACTCACCATAAGCTATGAAAACGAAATAGTGCCGGGGCTAGATGAGGTCACTCGAGTCAAGGATTGGCATGACACCTGGAGAACCGCCATCGGCTTTGAGTATGAGGCGCTCGACTGGTTGGATTTGCGCGCGGGCTATACCTTTGACCAGTCTCCGATCGACGAGGAGCACGCCGACTATCTGGTGCCGGCTAATGATCGCCATCTATTCAGCGCCGGCCCCGGCTTTCATTTTGGCAAATGGACAGTCGATCTTTCCTACACCTATATCTGGATTGTAGACCGCGATGAAGTGCCGGCGCGACTTTCCGAAGGGGTTTTGGAATCCTCCTTTGAAGACGGCTTCGCACACCTCATGGGGCTGAGTGTGAGCTATCGATTTTAGTTTGCTTTTCATCCATTAAATGCCTTAGAAAAAGCCTGGAGACAAACCCCAGGCTTTTTTTATGAAGGAGGCGCAATGGCAGAAGACCTAAAAAAAATGTATCGCACCGTAATGGAAGACCATTTTCCGGACTCTCTGGAGATTTCCTTCGGGATCAACAATTGACCTACAGAAAACGAACCTGGAAATTTCCCGAATCAAAAACGGGAGAGCTCATCGAGAAGGGGCTGCGCTATGGCGAAAATCCAGGCCAGGAGGCGGCGCTGTATGAATTGATCGACGGTCATCTGAGTCTCGGGCAGTGCCGCTTTATCGATCCGAACAGGGGGCTTGTCAGCGCAATTAACGAAGCAGACATGCTGCAGGAAGGCAAGCATCCCGGAAAAATCAATCTTACCGATCTGGACAACGGTCTCAGTATCCTGAAATACCTCATGGGCAAGCCGGCCGCAGTCATTTTGAAGCACAACAACCCTTGCGGTGCCGCTTATGGCAGTTCGCTTGCGGAAGCCTACTTTCGGGCCAACCGCGCAGACCGCATCGCCGCATTTGGAGGCTGTCTGGTTCTCAATCGCCCTGTCGATAAGGATACCGCCGATCTGATTTCGAAAAATTACCTGGAAGTCGTGGCCGCCCCGGATTATGAAGAGGGCGCATTGGAGCTTCTGAAGAATCGAGCCAACCTGCGCATTATTCAGATTTCTCGAATCGACCGCCTGGCCGAATATACCGCTGCGAGGTTTGTCGATTTCAAGTCTCTCATGGATGGAGGCCTCATTGTTCAGCAATCTCCGCTGAACAAAATTCAAACTGCGCACGACTTAAAATTGGCGGAAAGCACTTACCAGGACAAAGTGTATAGAATCAAGCGAGAGCCGAGCGAGAAAGACATCAACGACCTCCTGTTTGGCTGGATTGTAGAACAGGGTGTAACGTCCAATACGGTCCTTTATGTGAAAGACGAATGCACGGTTGGAATCGGAACCGGCGAGCAGGACCGAGTTGGCGTTGCGGAAATCGCCGTCTACAAAGCATACCAAAAATATGCGGATGCCCTCTGTTTTGATCGCTACGGCATACCTTACAAGGATCTCGAGCTTGCTATCGAAAAAGGCGAGCGCAGCAGCGATCAGAAAGCCGAGATCGATTCGCAAACGGCAGCGGAAAAGGGCGGATTAAAAGGCGCGGCGATGGTATCAGATGCTTTTTTCCCTTTCCGGGACGGAGTCGATGTGGGTATCCGCCAGGGAATATCGGCCGTGGTTCAACCGGGAGGATCGATGCGTGACTGGGAAGTCATAGAAGCCTGTAATGAGGCAAACGTCACAATGGTGCTTACCGGCCAGCGCGCCTTCAAGCACTAGAAATCTCAGCCCGCTGGAATTGGAGTACGATTGTCGCGCGCTCAGTTCTGTCGGAGCGTGAGGCTCCCTTCGACACTCCCGAACCGATTCTCAAGCGACGCAGGCAAGAGGTGAAAAGATTTCCAATCGCGGTACCGTGGAAATTTCACCGATATTTGCCAGATACTCGTAGAAAAGCTGCAAACCGTTTTGCTGGTTCCTATCCAGATCGAAGTCCAAGCAGTGGTAATATTCCTGAAGTTCCGCACAACTCAGAAGCCTCTTTTTAGCGGCTTCCACACAAATCAGCCGTCGATGATCAGCACCCCACTGCTTGGCAGCCAAAATCGTCTCAACAGCGGCCATCAAGGAGCCGTTCCATTTCTCCACAGCTTTTCTTTGAATCACCCATAGCGCAAACACAAAAGGAAATCCGGTCCGGGAATACCAGGCATCCCCCAAGTCCCACCGGTAAGGATACAGATCGTGATTCCTTAGCCGAAGAGCTTCATCACCAATGGCCAGGAATGCGGTCGGGAATTTACCGTCGGACAGGGCATCGGAGCAGTTACCCGATGTGCAGGCAACATTTGAGCCCAGATGAATCGAAAAGAGTATTTTCAGCAAAGCTATCGACGTATGGGATTGGGCGCTGACGAGAATCTCCTTTCCCGCCAGCTCGGGAACCGGAATCTGACTCAATAGAAGAACACTTTTCACTGCACCTCGACAGCTAATCGAGAGATCGGGAAGAACGTAGTAACGCTCCCGGTGACGAGCATATTCGATGGAAGAGACCACGCTCAGATCGAGATCGCCGTGAGCCATTAACCGGTTCAAATAGGCGGGTGTACCCGATACGATTTGGAAAGGATGGGCAATGAATCCCGATTCCAGAGGATAATATATCGGGAGCACATTCAAAAAGCCGATTTTCCCCAACTTCAACTGACCTGCGGATAATTGACCCACTTCCATTCTCCTTGATTGCCACGAGAGATGATTTCTTCACTCAACCGAGATAACGGCGGCAGATACGCAAAAGAAACAGACAAGCACGCGGCCTGTTTGCCGCGCTCAAGGCTTCCGAATCGGTGATGCTGCTGAAGAGCCCTTGCTCCTCCCAGAGTCGCCATGAACAACAGAGCATCAGGTGAAATGTCGGTATGATAACCGAGTACATGATGGGCTTCTGCAAAAAGATTCAAGTCCTCATTGCTGGCCAGGCTATCCGTGCCGAGGCAGGTGGCCGCGCCAAAGCGGATACTCTTTCCCATGGAGGGTCGGCCGACATTCAGATTCTGGTTACTGCGCGGGCAGAAGCAGACGAAACAATTTCTCTGTCGCACAATGTGCCAGTCTGACTCCCGCATATGCACAGCATGTACTAAAATGGTGCCCTGATCCAGGGCTCCCAAAGCATCGAGGTATTCGACCGGCGTCTTTCCCGGGGGAGTCCAATCCACAACCCATTTGCCTAAGCTCTCCAGCAGGGTACGACAGTATCCACTGCCATTTTGCAGGAACTCTATTTCGGCCGGATGCTCTGCGACATGAATGCTGAAAGGAAGATGTCTAGTACGGCACCACTCCTTTGCCTGCTGAATCAGTGCTGCAGAGGTCGAATAGCAGGCATGGGCGGCTATGCTGAATTTGCCGCCATGGCCTGCAATGACGTTAAATGCTTCGGACCCGGCAACAGACTGCAAGTCTTCTACGTCAAAACCGAGCACTTCCAGAAAAGTCTGTCGAACCGGAAAAGCATTTTCACAGTCAGGCAACAGGCACGCTCCATTGGTGATGTCGCCGTACAAGCCAGTGCCGCTCTCTGACAACTGCTGCTGCCCGCACGAAAAGCCGGTCAGTTCATCAGCCTGACTGTTCGATACTCGATGAGAAAATACCTGTTGCAGCCATGCAGAAAACCCGGGCTGAGGCAAAGAAATCTTTCCTTGCAGGAGTGAGAGCTCCAGATGAGTATGCACATTGACCAAACAAGGCATGAGCGCGACTAATCCATGATCGATGGCCTTAACATCACTACCATTGAACACCTTGAGATCTCGGTACTTGCCCACTTCCAAAATGGAGCCGCGATTCGTCACGAGAGCCCCATCCTCAATGGGCGGACCATTCACCGGGACGACCCACGCGGCCCTGTGCAGCACCAATGGCTCAGCCGAATCTCTCACTTCGTCCATAGACCCTGGATGCGGACTGAAAAAATCCCTATTCATCCGGGTTCACCCATTGGTAGGCCATTGTCCTTTGTCTGGGCTTGAACCCGGCGGACCGGATTATTCGACGAATCTCCTCGGTGGATAAGCGGAAGCTGACCCCGGCCGCAGCCACGACGTTTTCTTCAATCATCGTGGAGCCGAAATCGTTGGCGCCGAAATGCAGCGCAACTTGAGCGACTTTGGGGCCCATCGTAACCCAGGAGGCTTGAATATTATCGAAATTATCCAGAACCAACCGCGAGATTGCCAGTAGTCTCAAATAAGAAACGGCGGTTTCGGGAAACCGGTCGATGGCC
>JAVEVM010000337.1:0-4995 GCA_034005055.1 Desulforhabdus sp.
TTCGTGGCCGAATACTGAGAGGCTTAGAAAGAAGGAAATAGCCAGAAAGAAAATCAAAGCCACCAGCAATAGATCCATGTTTTGCCTGAAACGCGTCACTCCGTAGCCGCTCTTCAAGCTCAAAAGAGCTCCGACAAAAAAGAGCGCAATGGTTGTGTGAACCGGAACGTGGCCCAAAAAATGGGACGCGTAAAATGTGTCCTGCAGCAGCGTATAGATTCCGCCTTCATGGACGATCGTATTAAAAATAAAAACCTGGCCATGATAGAAAGCCAGGTAGGTGTAGGAAATAAAATAAACCGCTATGGGAATGACCAGAAGGGAACACAGTGGCAGGGTCATATCAGGGGGTCTACCTTCTTCAGTCCGCCATGAGTATCGTTATGCCCCTCCAAGCCCGGAACTTTCAAAGTATCGACGATCTCTCTGCCGAGCCTCATCATGTCATGCACCCAGGAGTACGCAAAAAGAGCATTTCTTCCTGAAAGCTTCAAGTTCTCAAATGAGCTCAGATAATCGATGATCTTTCCGACTCTTTCTTCAAAGCTGGTCTCCAGGATCGGATACGCATACTCGAGTCTTTGAACGGCCGAGTCCAATATCTCTTCTTTCTTTATCCAGCCGATTCGAAACAGATGTTCGGAAATCATCTTTATCAGGTCGGCGTCATTTGCGCGCCAAATGCTGTCTTCAGGCTGGCAGGGGATTTCGGCCACGACCGACGTTTTTCCCGGCGGTGACATATTGGAAGACCTGTTTTTCGGTTCATAAAACCTGGTAAGAGGGAAAGCTCCCTCCGGGAAATAGGTAGTCGCGTTATGGGTGATTGTCTCTTTGTTTAGGAAAAATGCGACCAGGATCAGATTTCTGAACTTCAGCTTTTCGGCAAGCCGCGCGATTTCCTCAGGTGGCTTTGGCTCCATTGAATTGAGAAAATAATTCATAGGGAGAGTGCTCACCACCGTATGAGACCCTACCGTTACTCTCCTCTCGCCGTTTATCTCTATTTCTTGAATTCTTCCGGTGTCGTGGAGTATCCTGGTAACTCTTGAGCTCAGTTCAATATGCTCGTATCCGCAAAGCCGGGCGATGGTTTCGGGAATCGTCCCGATTCCTTGCTTCGGATAATAAAAAGCGCTTCCCTCCAAATGGTCCGTCTTGGCCTTTTGCCCGAACAGTGCCTCAACCAGAAAAGTCCTTATGTCCAGCCCACGCAACCGCTTGCCGGCAATGTTAACGGAAAGATTGCTGCATGGCACACCCCAAAGCTTCTGCGAATAGTTCAGCAGAAAGCTCTCGGCAATCTCTCGGCCGTACGTCCGAACGGCGAAATCCTCAAAATTCTGATTGCCTTCTCGTCCATTCAGTCGGGACCGAAGAACTTCCGCAGCGGCACGGGTAAACTTCAGCAGCCCAAAATTCCTAAGCAAATTCAAAGGGGAAAGAGGAAAATCGATCAGGCACCCGTTGTGATAAATCTGACTGGGGACGTTGATCTTTTGCAGGTCGGGACCCAATAAGGTCTTTATTTCAGTCGTAACCGAGGGGTCCCTGTCATGCACTCGGTGTGCACCGGAATCATACAGGAAGTCGCCTTGCTGGAGAGTTACCGTGTTTCCGCCAACCCTGTTTGCCGCCTCATAAAGCACCAGGGGTATTTGTCGTTTCGTGGCGTAATAAGCAACGGCCAGACCCGCCATGCCGCCGCCCAGGATAGTCAGCTTCCAATTATTTGTCATAGTCTTTCTTTCTGGTAAGCCGGTAAAAACTGACTGCCTCAGTCTCGCTTATTTTTTCCCAATCTCCGGGAATATGTCCGTTTAGGGCATTTTCTTCCATTGTTTCATAGGAGAAAAGGGCAGCAACAATGGGCGGGCCGGATTTTTCACGGCTTATTGCTTTCCAGCGCTCCCACCCCTTCTTATCAATATGATCCCATCTGACCAGAGAAAAATCGGTATAAAAGTAAAATGAGCCACTCACTTCCATGCAGAAAATAAGGGTGTCCGCCGGCAGATTTGCGGTGGCCCAATGGGCCGCTTCAGAATAAGCTTTCTGAGCTCGTTGCATTTTATGTACGCGGTGCTCTGCAGCCATCAATAAAAGGTATAACAGCAAACAAAAGACCCCTAAGATATATAAAGCATCTCTCATTTTCGGCCTATTGGCAAATAAGGCCATGGATCTATTTTGCAGTTGCGCACACAGATGCTGACCTGTCAGACAGCCGCCGACAATGATCGCTGGGAATGCGGGGAGGATAAATCGAGTGAAGAGCCAGGAATCGGTTGAATGTCGATAGAAGGCATAAAAGAGCACAAAGGAGCCGGCCCATAGATAGAGCATCGCTGTTCTTCTCGAATGCTCCTTCTGGAGAAAGGAAAGAGCGAACAGGACGGGTATGACCGGCGTCAGGCAGACCGAAGCCCAGAACGTAAGATGCTTTATCCCGGCAAAAAAATAAGCTGGTGAAAACAACCTCCCGAAGCCGTCGTAGCCCGAAGAAAAAGGGGAGCCCCAGATCGTCCATTGATAGACGCATAAGAACGCTGCGCCGGGTAACCCACCCATAACAAGATACGCCCAACGACGCATGTCGGTTTTCAGCAAGACTGCAACCGGCAACAACACCAGGATGTTAGTCGGCCTGACCAATACCGCGATTGAACAGGCAGCTCCGCACAGACAAGCCAGCCAGTTTCTCCTCTCGGCCAGCCAGGCGAGCATTACCGTCGCCAAACACCATCCGGTAGCCAGTACGTCGCTCATGGGAATCAAGGCGTAGGAAAGAAAAAGCGGATTAAAAGCCATCAGCAGCGCCGCGATCAAGTTCCATGAATCCGACAGCCCGAACAGACGACCGGCAGCCATCGTCAACGCAGAAACAACAAGCGAGGTTATCAGCAAAACGGTCAATGTGCCGTTTTCTTCACTCAACCAGTTGCCGACCGCCAGATGTAGAGGAAATCCCGGGGGGTAAAAAGGGACGAGGTGGTTTGCTCCGAGTAAGGCTTTAAATCCGAGCGGTTTGAATACCTGATTGCTCACAGCATCGGCAGGTAAAGCTGAAGGCATACGCATATCGGCTCTTATTTTTCCTTGGTATAGCAGTCGAGCGCTGTTCAAATAACCTGAAGAATCGGCGCCTCCCGCGTACGGCCCAGCCAAGGTAAGCACCAGAAGACCGAGAAAAATCAATAGGCTGCTGTAAGTGATTGACCACCGATGCTCTAGTACATTCTTCACGCGTTCTGGCAGCTTCCTTTCGACGGTCCAATGAGAATGTTTATAAAGTCTTATATAGTACGGGTAAATTAAGATCAAAAAGAAAATCACCCGATAGGCTAGGTTGAGTCGGCAATGCGATGAACATTAAATAAGAATTGCCAATCGGTCTAGTTTTGGTATCATGCCTGCCCATGGCAGGTGCAGGAGCGGAACAGGAACTGATCATGAGACATCGCATCCAGAGCTGGCTGAAGGCGCTCATTCCGCTTGCCTTTCTGACTGCGGGACTTTTTTCAACTTTCCACCCAACCCTTATGAGCGGCTTTTCCAAGCTGCAGACCGATCCTGGCGACTCCCGCTCGCTCAATTACCGTTTGGAGCACATTTATCGGTGGGTGACAAACGATCCCGATCACGCCAGTCTGTGGGACCCACCGATCTTCTACCCGGCCAGAAATGTTCTATCCTACAGCGACACGCTCCTCACGCTGGCCCCCATCTACTGGGCTTGGCGGTCGTTCGGCTACTCGCCGGAGGTCAGTTTCTCGCTTTGGATGATTAGCTTATGCACCCTCAATTACCTCCTTGCCATGATGCTGCTGTATCGCGGCATTGGAGCTGATTGGCTGGGCGCCGCATTCGGTGCTTACCTCATTGCCTTCGCGAACTCCCGTATAGCACAGCTTGGCCACCAGGCGCTGTTGTCTCATGCTTTTGTACTGCTTGCGATTTACGGGCTGGTGACAATATTCGGACCGGTAACGATCGAAGAACGGCCTGCCAGCGAACCGTCCAGAATGAAAAAAAGAGCCTGGATTATCGGCTTTTTCCTGGTTTTTGCCGCGCAGTTCTATGCCGGGTTTTATACCGGCTACTTTCTATTTCTGGTAACTCTTTTTGCATCCGTATGGGCTGTTTGCCTGAAGCGCTTTCGTCGAAGCTTTTTGGAATTGCTGCATGCCGAATGGCGGGTGGTCGCCTGTGGTCTGTTGCTGGCGATTATTTTGCTGGCCCCATTGGCCTACCATTACTTGCTGACAGCGCGCGATCTTGGATTTTTCTCGGGGGGCAAAAGGGGTCTGGCTCACTTGTCTTCTTTTATCTGGATGGGTGGCGAGAACCTTCTCTACGGTTGGACGGCCAACCTGAATATTTTCAATATTCGTCTGTTCGACATCCCGATGCAAAACGAACAGAAATGGGGCCTGGGCCTGGTAACCACGCTCGTTATGGTCTGGCTGTTTTGGCAATATAGAGGCAGATTGTGGGTACATTTGATGCTGCTCGTAACGGTGACCACAATTATTGCTTTCACATACTTTCCAGGAAAGATTTATTTGTGGAAGGTCTGGTACTACACATTGCCTGGAATAAGAGGGATCCGGGTGATGGCAAGGATCTTCATGCTGCTTGCGATTCCCGCAGGCATCGCTCTAGCCGTATTCATCACATGCTATCGAAAGCACGAGTGGAAGTTTGCTCTAGCCATTGTCGTCGCTCTCATTTGTTGTCTGGAACAGGTACGCTCGCCCCATTTTTATGACCGGGACCTTTACCAAAGAAGAGTTCAGACCGTCGTTCAACACCTCAATGACGATTGTGAGGCCTTTTTTCTTTCGGAGCTCTATCCCAAAAAGCCTCAATGGGTCTCCCAATTGGACTCGGTATGGGCGTCGCTGGTGAGCGGCGTACCAAGCATAACCGGTTATTCCGGTAAATTTCCGCACAATGATGCGATCCGCGACCCGGCGATCTTTGAGCCCTCGG
>JAVEVM010000338.1:0-4993 GCA_034005055.1 Desulforhabdus sp.
GCTCAGGCGACAAGCCCACGACAGACGCTGCCGCAATGACCGCCATCGTGTTGCTCAGATTGTGGCGGCCGGCGAGCTTAGTGGTCATTTCATGCTGCCTGGAATGGGGATCAAGATATTTGAAACGAATCTCTCCCGGATGGTGCTTGAGCTCTACGAGTCGCCAATCGGCTCTGGCGGATTCCCCGTAAGCGATGACCGCTCCTTTGCATTCCTTTGCCAGAGCGAGGCAGTTTGCGTCGTCGGCATTCACAATCAAGTGGCTGTCTGCAGAAAAAAGATTCACAAAACGACGAAAAGCAGCCAGCACAGCATTATAGTCCGGGAATATATCCGCATGGTCGTATTCAATGCTGGTAATGATTCCGAGCGAAGGTCGATAATGGAGAAACTTTGGACCCTTATCGAAGAAGGCCGTATCATATTCATCGCCCTCGATAACGATGTATTCTCCCAGGCCCAACCGATAACTGCTGTGCCAGTTCTTCACGAATGCGCCGATGAACGCGCTCGGTTCCATCTTTGCACAATCCAGAATCCAGGCCAGCAATGAAGATGTTGTGCTTTTGCCGTGAGTGCCGGCGACAACCATGCTTCTGTGGATTGGCAGAAAGAAACGTTCGATGGCTTGCGGCATCGAAACATACGCGAGCCCATGTTCGAGAACGTAGACAGCTTCCGGATTATCGCGGCGAATCACATTGCCTATGACCACCAGGTCCGGGGCGGCCGCCTGCAGGTTCTCCGCCCGGTATCCCTGGAACATCGGAATCCGCAGGTTCTCCAAGTGGGTGCTCATCGGCGGATAGAGGTTTTGATCGGAGCCGGTCACTCGATAGCCTTTTTCTTTCAACATGGCCGCCAGGGTTCCCATGGCGATTCCGCCGATGCCCATCATGTAAATGGTTTTATCGTTTTGAGAATTCATGGAATGCTTTCATTGCAAGATTATGTGCCAGCGGTCTGAATTGTCTTATTCTTTCATTTTGACGAGTCGGATAAACCCGATTGGTTAATAAAATGACCATGAGCCCCTGATCCAGATCTATCCAGAAAGAAGTGCCGGTAAAGCCGAGATGGCCGATACTGCGCGGAGAAAAGTAACTGCCCGCGCTCGATTGCCCGCCGCTCGGCGTATCGAAGCCCAAAGCCCACGTGCTGCCCGGTGCCAAAGCAGGCGGTGTCCAAAAGGTCCGCACCAAATCGGGGGAAAAAAGCGCACTTTGGAGCTTTTTTTGGTACACTTTCCACCAGCAGGAAAGCAAGGAATAAACGCCCAGTGCGGTACCAAAGAGTCCGGCATGAGCGGCGACGCCCTCCAGGCAATAGGCGTTTTCATCATGGACTTCGCCTTGCAGGACTCTTTTGCGCCACGGGCAGTTTTCAGTCGCTGCAAAAGAAAGGGCAAGCATTGGCGGGGGCTCTTGCGCGACGGTTGGGTCCTTGGCAGGGCGCAAAGGGACAAATTCCAGTTGCTCGACAGCGAGCGGATTGAACAGGATCTTTTCGGCCAATTTATCGAGTCGGCCTTCCAGGACCTGCTCCAGAATCATTCCCAGCAGCAGGAATCCAAGATCACTGTAACAGGATTCCTTGCCGGGAGCTGCGATCAGGGAGCTGTGCAGAATCCACTGCTGCAATTTCGAACGACGCTCCGCAACCGGTACTCCGATGAGGTCGCGGTAATAGGGCTGATAGGACGCCAACCCCGAGCAATGATTCAGCAATTGCTGGATGGTGATGGACCGCTTGTCCGCTGGTACGTCGGGGAAAAAAACAGCTATCGGGTTGTCGAGGCCCAATCTGCACTCCCTGATAGCCCAGAGACACAAGGTTGCCGTCACCAGGGGCTTGGTCAAGGATGCCAGGTCAAACCGAGTTTTGCCATCCACCGGAATGCCGCCTGCTCGGGTGAGCCCCCAAAAATTTTGCAGCAAAACGCGGTCGGGTGTCCCAATCAGCAAGCCGGCTCCCGAGAATGTCTCCGCTTGCAGCGCCGCTCGGAAGGCGTTGTCGATTTCTGAAAACAGCGGGAAATCATTCGGAGAAGGGACTATGCTGTACTCTAAAGGTTCGCTCATAGGTGTTCAAATAAAAAGGGGCCCCGAAGGGAATGACTTCGTTTAGCCCATCATGGCCAAAAGGCAGGCCGGCGATGATTGGAAAGTGAAACGGTCCGGCATGTTCGAGCACCATGTTTAAAATTTCCCGGGATTCGGCGCAGTCTTTAAAATCGCCAAGGATAAGACCGGAGATAACATCGAGTACGCCGGCCAACTTGAGATGATTGAAGATGCGGTCCAGCCGATATAGCGCCTCACTGCAGTCTTCCACCAGCAGCAGAGCACCTTTTGGGTCGGGGAAATAAGGAGTTCCAAGAAGGTGCGAGATACACGTGAGATTGCCTCCAAAAAGGCTTCCGGTTGCGACCCCTGCACGGACAATATGGCCGTCCTGTAAAGACCATGCAAAACCGCTTTGGCCTTCGAGCGCCTGAAGAATTCCATCCAACTTGCCGGGACTGGAATCGGCGTCCAGCAGATTAGGGCCGTGGAAAGTGATCCAGCCCATTTGGCTCAAAAAGGCCAGATGCAGGAAGGTGATGTCGCTGTAGCCAAGGAATATCTTTCGATTTCTCTGCAAGACCGGAAAGGGCAGCCAGGGAAGCAACCTGCCGCTGCCATAGCCGCCTCGCACGCAGATAATTGCAGCAATTGACGGGTTTTTAACAGCCTCAATGAGATCGTTTGCCCGATCGGCTTCAGTGCCTGCCAAATAACCCCGCCTGAGGAATACATTCTCACCTTGGACGAGCTGAAATCCCTTCCCTTTTAAGCTGTCACGAAGACGGGTATAGTTTTCTACTTCAAAGGGGCTGGCTGGGGCTATCAGCGCAATTTGATCGCCCGCCCGCAGAGGAGTCAATGTCATGGCTGCTTTCGATTCCGCTCGAAAATGATTCTAAGCCCTTTAAGCGTCAGGAACTCGTCTACTTCGTCGATGGCCGGGCATTCGCTTGCGATGAGCGGCGCCAGGCCTCCTGTGGCGACAACTTTGAGATCTTTGTTCATCTCCTGCCTGGTTCGCGAAATAATCCCTTCGACCAGCCCTGCATAACCGTAGACGATTCCCGCATTCATCGAGGCGATGGTGTTTTTGGCCAGGATGGAGCGGGGCCGGGCAAATATCTCGACCCTCGGCAACTTGGATGCTTTTTGGAACAGGGCTTCGCAAGATATCATGATACCCGGGCTGATCACCCCACCCATGTATTCTCCCCGCTCTGACACGTAGTCGAAGGTGGTTGCAGTGCCAAAATCGACCACGATTGTGGCTCGCTTGTAAGTCTCATAGGCGGCCACCGCATTGACTATGCGATCGGCGCCGACTTCCTTTGGATTGTCATAAAAGATCGGCATTCCGGTTTTTATACCGGGGCCGACGATTAACGGGGTGATATGCAGATATTTGCGGCAAAAGCCCTCCGCGGCATTGAGCACCGGCGGAACCACACAAGAAATTATCACGTCGGTTACTCTGTCGGAAGTGAGATCATTTGCTGCAAAAAGACTGCGCAGCAATATCCCGTACTCATCCGTGGTGGCGTTGACTTCGGTGCGGATGCGCCAGTCCTGGATCAGTTGTTCGTCCTGAAAAAGCCCCAGAACGGTATTCGTATTACCGATATCCATGGCAAGTAGCATGTGATGTGTCCTGTTTGTGCGAAAGTGACTAAGCCAGGAATCTTTGTATCTGTAGAGCCATCTCCTGGGCGCTGCTTTCTATTAACCCCTGATCCGCGCCTTCAGCCATCACGCGAATAACCGGTTCTGTGCCCGAAGGCCGGATCACCAGCCGCCCCTCGCTTCCCAGGCGTTCTTCGAGAGCTCTTTTCAATGCAACCAGTTCGGGTATCTCATTGAGAGATTTTGAATTTCTGACAGGTACGTTGATGAGGGTCTGGGGGTAGAGGTCCATGGTCTTTTTGAGCTCGGACAGCGGGCGCTGTTCCTGCAGCATTACGGCCAGGGTTTGCAGTGCGGACAAAATTCCGTCGCCGGTGGTACTGTAATCCAGAAAGATCAGGTGACCGGATTGTTCTCCGCCGAGATTGAACCCTCCCTGTCTCATCTGTTCGACCACGTAGCGGTCGCCGACCGGAGTGCGCAAAAGATGACCACCGTACCTGCGAATAGCCACTTCAAGCCCTAGATTGCTCATGACTGTGGCAACCACGGTGTTCTTGCTCAAGCAATTATTTTTCATGTAATGGCAGGCGCAAATTGCCATTAACTGATCTCCGTTGAGGATTTCGCCTTTCTCATCGGCGAAAATAACTCGATCGGCGTCTCCGTCGAATGCAAGCCCCACATCAGCGCCATGCTGACGCACCAGGGACGCCATGTGGTCGGGGTATAGCGAACCGCAATCGGAATTGATGTTCTTGCCGTTCGGATTGTCGCCGGTCACGATTACGTCAGCTCCAAGCTCTTCGAAAACCGTTGGGGCCACCTTATAAGCCGCGCCATGGGCGCAATCCAAGACCACTTTCATGCCTTCCAGAGTGAGTGAGCCCGGAAAAGTCGATTTCAGGTACACGATGTAGCGTCCCTGAGCGTCATCGATTCTGCGTGCGCGCCCGATATCGGAGCTGGAGGGGCGAGGAAGCAGCTCGATTTCACCGCTCAAGATGAGCTCCTCCATGTATTTCTCGGTTTCATCGGGCAGCTTGTAACCGTCAGAGGCAAAGATCTTTATGCCGTTATATTCGTAGGGGTTGTGCGAAGCGGAAATTACAATGCCCGCATCAGCCCTCATGCTGCAAGTGATGAAGGCGATCCCGGGGGTAGGCAGGGGGCCAACCAGCAAAACATCCACCCCCATAGAACAGATTCCGGCCGTTATGGCATACTCGATCATGTATCCGGAAAGACGAGTATCCTTGCCGATGATGATTTTGGGCCGACGATGTCGATTTTTGAATACATGGGCG
>JAVEVM010000339.1:0-4993 GCA_034005055.1 Desulforhabdus sp.
CCATCTTTCCATTGGGCATTGAGACCTCGCTTGATCTGCAGCTTGGTTTTTTCTCCCACATTACGTTCAAACACTTCGCCATAGTTGCCCACTTTCTTGATAATGTTGTAGGCCCAATTCTCGTCAAGGCCGAGGGCTTTCCCATTGCCGGGGGTCACACCGAGAAAACGCTGCACGTTTGGATCGTTGCTCTTGAGCATTTCGTCAACATTTTGAGAGTTGATGCCGAGATCCTCAGCGGCAATCATAGCCAACACCGAGAAATCCACAATATCGCGCCACTGATCATCACCATGGCGTACTGCGGGCGCCAGGGGCTCCTTTGAAATGATTTCCGGCAGAATCTCATAATCATCCGGGCTCGGAGCCACCGCCCGAATGCCGGCAAGCTGAGAAGCATCAGACGTCAGGACATCGCACCTGCCCGAAAAAAACGCTTTGTTGAGCTCGGTATTTTGTTCGATGACTACAGGCTTCATCTCCATTTTGCCGGCCCTGAAGAAGTCCGCTACATTCTGCTCGGTGGTAGTGCCGGGAAGTACACAAACGCTCGCACCACTGAGCTCTTTGGCTCCTTTGATGCCGAGCTTCTTGGGCACCAGGAAGCCCTGGCCGTCATAGTAATTGACCGTCACGAAGTTCAGCCCCAGATCGGTTTCCCTGGTGAGGGTGCGGGTGGCATTGCGGCAAAGAACATCGATTTCTTTCGACTGAAGGGCCGTAAACCGCGTCTGGGTGGTCAAGGTTACAAACTTAATCTTCTCCGGATCGCCGAAGACAGCCGTGGCAACAGCCCGACCGGTGTCAACGTCCAAACCGCGCCACACGCCTTTTTCATCAGGCATCCCGAAGCCATAAAGGGCGCCGTTGACGCCCACCGACAAGTAGCCTCGAGCCTTGACCGCATCCAGCGTCTCTCCGGCCAGTGCCGTCATGGGAGAAAGCAACAGCATCGCGACCACCAACCCTACGAATCCTGCCTTAATTCCCTTCATCTAATCCTCCTTGGTTGTGTTTAGGTTGTGTTTGCTGAACATTTATCAATGTCCGATGATCCTCCGGACCCATTCAACTGGATATTAAGCCCCCAGCCTCATCGCACTTTGTGCCGAAATAGATGAAAACTTTACCAGGGATTGGATGATGAGCCGTGAATTCAGAGGGACTGAACCGTGAATGGGAGTTTTCAGCCGCGAAGCCATGAACCGGAAATCACTCCTGCGAAAGGTCCTTGGCCCCCTGGTGCTCGAATAAGCAATCATGCGCTTGAAGCTCACCCATCAAGCAGTTCCCCAACATGGGCAGGGACTGAGGAAAGGGTGTCATTTCTTTTCGAGAAGAGGATAAGATGCGCATAATCGATGCCTTAATAGCAGCTTATGCAGGCTCGTGTCAATAATCAGAAATCCGCACCTACCCCCAGAGAGCTCGCATAGCGACACACGATGAAACACCGGTGAAAGGACCCGAACCGTGAAATTCCATTGCTTGTGGAGAGGAATCTATGAACCTTCAGATTAAAGTGAAACTGAACTAGAATCGATGTTACAATTGCTTTCTCGAAGCAGCTCTTTAAGAACACGTCGCAGAAGGAAGATACACGTTTGCGCAGCCCACAGGGAATGTCGATCAAACATAAGCTCACAGCCGTGATCATGGTGACCAGCTGCAGCGTTTTGGTCTTGGTCTGTATGGCTCTGGTTATCAATGAGCTGTTCACCTTCCGCCGCTCAATGGTCGAAGAATTGTCGACGTTGGCAGAGGTGATAGAAATCAACAGCGTGGCTGCCCTTGCGTTTAATGACGAAGAGTCGGCGAAAAAAACCTTGTCTTCCCTCAATGCTGAGCCCAACATCACTTGGGCTCACCTCTATAACAAGGAGGGCTTTTTATTCGCTCGGTATGACCGCAATGGAGCACCCGCCGAAAGTTCGCGATCGTCATCATCGGCCGGAGAGTATTCCAAGGTCGAAGTCCTTTCATTTGCTCCCTCGTCTGCCGGCTACACGTATCGGTTTTTGCCGGATCGCCTGGAGCTGTTCCGCCCAGTGATTCTGGACGGTGAGACAATGGGAGCGTTGGTGCTGCAGTCTGATCTTAGCCGGCTTCATTCAAGGCTGATGCGCTATGGCGCGCTCAATCTCATTTTTATGGCAGTGGCCCTGCTTGCTGCCTATCTTCTTTCCTTCGTCATGCGGCGGGTGATCTCTGTTCCGATTCTGCGTCTGGCCGAAGCCATGAAATCCTTTTCTGACAGAAAAGACTATTCCATTCAGATCCAGAAGAGAACGAATGATGAAATCGGCACTCTCACCGATGGCTTCAATGAGATGATGCTCCAAATCCAATTGCGCGAAGCAAAACTGAAGAAGCATGGCGAGCAACTGGAAAAGCAGGTGGCTGAGCGGACTACCGATCTCCTCGAAGCCAACCTGAAACTGCAGGAGACCGTAGATGAGCTGCAAAAGGCTAAAGAAGGCGCTGAAGCGGCCAGTAAGACTAAATCGCAGTTTCTCGCCAATATGAGCCATGAAATTCGCACCCCTATGAACGGCATTCTTGGAATGATGGACCTTTTGCTCGATACTGCCTTGTCTGAAAAGCAATGGCATTTCGTCCAAAATGTGTGTCGCTCGGTGGAAAATCTTCTCGATATTGTCAACGACATACTGGACTTTTCCAAAATTGAAGCAGGCAAGCTGGAGCTTGAAGAAATCGAGTTCGAGCTAACTCAAGTGCTGGATGATGCTGTTGAGCTATTCCGTGAGCGCGCCGTCGGCAAAGGTTTGGAGCTCACCTGTCAGATCGCACCCGATGTGGCGACTTCATTGGACGGAGATCCGGTCCGCTTGCGGCAGATTCTCACCAATCTGGTCAGCAACGCGGTCAAGTTTACCGAGCGTGGAAGCGTGTCAGTCAAGGTGGCCGCAGTCGAAAAAGGCGAAGATGAGGAACTGCTCCGGTTTGAAGTTAGCGATACGGGAATCGGCTTACCCCCGGAGGCGAAAAACCGTATTTTCGATGCATTTTCCCAGGCCGACGGCTCAACCACACGCAAATACGGCGGAACCGGCCTCGGTTTGGTGATCGCCAGACAGCTTGCCGAGATGATGGGCGGACAGATCGGTGTGGAGAGTGATTTGGCAACGGGCTCAATGTTCTGGTTCACTGCGCGCTTGCGCAAACGCCCCTCCCTGTCGGAGGATCAAGCCGTGTTACCCGGCATACCTCGGCAACCCGTGCAATGGCAGCATAGGGAAAGATCCATAGAAAGATTTCAGGGCAGTGTGCTGGTCGCAGAAGACAATCCGGTCAACTTGGAGGTCGCTGTAGCCATGATAAACAAACTCGGCTGTGACGTAGAAATAGCGAAAAACGGCATGGAAGCAATCAATGCTCTGAGTCAAAAGGCATACGATCTTGTCTTAATGGACTGCCAAATGCCCCTAATGGATGGATACGAGGCGGTCAAACTGATTCGGGAACGGGAGAGGCTGAGGAATATGCGCTCAGCAGAAAATCGAAAGCACTTCGACAGGGTCCCGATTATCGCTTTGACAGCCCACGCTATGCCGGGAGATTTTGAGAAATGCCTTGCAGTTGGAATGGACGACTATTTGAGCAAACCGTTCACACAGGAACAGCTGTGTGCTGTGGTCAGCCGGTGGCTGCCGGTCCAGAAAGCCTCATCCGTGCCCAACCCACCACAGACGACAGCCATCGACCGCAGCGCGCTCGATAATATACGTGCCCTACAGGCGAATGCAGCCCCAGACATTCTCGAGAGGGTGATCAACAGTTATATCAAAGTCTCAGCGAGGCTTTTGAAGGAGATTCGAGAAGGCGTTGAGCGGGGTGATCCGGTAGCCGTGAGAGAAGCCGCACACAGTTTCAAATCCAGCAGTTCGACTCTTGGGGCCGGGATGCTGGCGGCACTGTGCAGAGAATTAGAAGAGATGGGTCGGACAAATTCCATCGTCAACGCTTCGGATGTGCTCTCTGCACTCGAAGCCGAAAGTGAAAGAGTGCTTGAAGTACTGCGCGCAGAGCTATATTTGTCTTAATGAGAATAAGAGAGCCCTAATGATTGAGCCTGCCTCAAGGAAGCAATGATGAATGAATCTACCTATCAAGAACGAACGGCCTCAGTGCTTGTGGTAGATGATGATCCGATTGTGCGCATACTGGCGCGTGAAGCCCTGGAAAAAACCGGGTTCACGGTCATGGAGACTGACAATGGCCGGGAGGCTCTCAGCGTATTCAAACGGCAGCAGCCGGATATCGTGTTACTAGACGTCCTGATGCCGCAGATTGACGGCTTCGAAGTGTGTGTTTCGCTGCGAGAGCTTGCCGGCGGCAGGCATGTGCCGGTGGTGATCATGACTGCTCTGGAGGATATCGAATCGGTCAACCACGCTTATCAGGCCGGAGCCACCGATTTTATCACCAAGCCCATCAACTGGACACTTCTCGAGCACCGAGTACGTTACATACTGCGCGCCAGTCAGACGGAAAGGGCTCTTCGCGACGCCCGTCATCAATTGGAAAAGCGCGTGGAAGAACGAACTGCCGAGCTTTCTCAGGCAAATGCAAGACTAACCCTCGAGATCGAAGATCGCAAGCGAGCCGAACAGGAGCTCAAATCGGTATACCACGATCTCCAAATTTCCCAAATGCAGCTCGTTCAATCGGCCAAACTGGCGTCCATTGGCGAACTGGCATCAGGGATCGCCCACGAGCTGAATCAGCCGCTCATGGTGATTCGAACGGCTGCCCAGCTGGCACTGCGCCGATGCCATGAAGGCGATGAACACTATGACAAACTGAAGCTCGTGGAAAATGGGACCACGCGCATGAGCAGAATCATTGACCATCTGCGTACATTTTCCCGACAGTCCAAAGCGAATGTTCAGCCGGTAGACATTAATCAGGTCATCAGAGATGCGCTGCTGATGACCGGCGAACAGTTACGCTTAAGAGCAATCGAGGTCGT
>JAVEVM010000340.1:0-4989 GCA_034005055.1 Desulforhabdus sp.
CCGGCTGGATCCTGAACGGGTGGAGCTGGAAGCGGATTTTCGAGATATTCCGCTGACCCTGGCCAGCTTGTTTGGTGGACCGATGATTAACGGTTCCGCCGCCGGCCGCATACGGCTTTCCGGAGCGCCGTCCGATCCGCAAGCCCGGGTTGATATTGAACTGAAAGATGTTCAATCGGCAGACCCATCACTAAAAGATTTGCCGCCGGTTGGATTGAACGCGTCGGGCCGACTGCAGCAATCCATATTGAGAGTGGACGCCGACCTTCGGGGACTCACTGAAAAACCGGCGCGAGCGAACCTTGAAGCTCCGGTCGAATTTTCTCTTCAACCTTTTGCTGTTTCGGTGCCTGAGGCAGGACAGCTTGCCGGCCAGGTGGAGGCAGAGGCCGATTTGGCCAAAATCACCCAGCTTGTTCCTCTGGATGCTCAGGCTTTCTCCGGAAGGGCCTCCGTTAATTTTGACGTAAGGGGCCAAATCGATGCGCCGCAGCTCGATGGATTCGTTACGTTGGAAAACGGCTCCTATGAGAATTTTGAAACGGGAACGGTCTTAAAGAACTTGAACATCCGCATTGCCTCTTCCGGTCGGAGCCTGAGTGTTGAAAAACTGGAGGCAACCGACGGCGAAAATGGAACTGTTGTAGGGAAAGGCAATCTGGAGCTCGACTTCGACAAAAAGCTCCCTATCGATTTAGATCTCACAATGTCAAATGCGACTCTCGTTCGGCGCCAAGAGGTGACCGGAGCCGTCGACGGGACCCTCAAGATTGAAGGCTCCACGAAAAATATCAGGGTGCATGGGAATCTGCAGGCTTCACCCGCGGAAATTAATCTTCCCGAGCGTCTTCCCCCGGAAATGACCCAGCTGAACGTGATCGAAATTCACAGCGGAAAGGAGAGACGACCCGTTGAAGAGCAGGATGTTAAGATTGATGTGCCCATGCAGGTCGCGCTCGACATCAGGGTCGATCTGCCAAGGCGCATTTTTGTTCGCGGCTGGGGTCTAGATTCTGAATGGAGGGGAAATCTTAAGATTACCGGAACAGCGGAAAAGCCGTCGATAACCGGTTCACTCTCCACGGTGCGAGGCAGAGTTGATTTTCTGAACAGACGTTTCGATATAGTAAACGGCGATATGACCTTCTATGGAGGCAGTCCCCCCTTACCGAACCTGGATATAACGGCTGAATCCAAAGTTAAGGACGTCACTGCTCGAGTCAATTTCCGTGGATCCGCCTCAAATCCGACGATAACTTTGAGCTCCGACCCGCCTCTGCCCCAGGATGAAGTTCTGGCAAAAGTGCTGTTCGGCCGCAGCACCACTGACATCAGTCCGACCCAGGCACTGCAGCTCGCTTCTGTTGCGCGATCCCTCTCAGGAAGAGGCAGCGGCCGCCAGTTTGACTTCATGTCGCGCACACGCGATTTTCTGGGTCTTGACGACCTTGCATTCGACAGTTCCGAGGAAGGTTTCGCAAAAGGTACGGTGGGCATCGGTAAGTATCTCACCGAAGGCGTGTATCTGAACGTGCAAAGGGGGGTCGGGCAGGACAGGAACAGGGCTACTGTCGAAGTGCAAGTCACGCCCGAGATCACCGTGGAGAGCCAAATCGGCTCAGACAGCGCCAGCGGCATAGGAATAAACTGGAAATACGACTATTGAGCTTGCAACTTGGAGCACGGAGCGGGGAGCGAGGAATTTAGGGTCGTTCGCCATTGATGTTTTGTGATGACCAAGAGACCCCTTATTGGGGATTATTATGAGGCGAAGAATAAGCGCACAACCTTGGTGACTGCGAGGTGAACCTATGAGTATAAGACTTCTTGCGATGGAGCTGTACCGCGTCATCAAAGAAGTTGAAAGGCTGGAAAAGAAGCTGCTCGATTCTTCCCTGACTCAACCGGCGCGGGACAAATTAGCCGACGAGCTCAGAGTGGCGAGAGCCGAACGAGACCGCATAAAGTCCATCATGGAAGGAGCCAAGGCAAAATAGCAGGGAGCTTGGAGCTTGGAGCGGGAATTCATTTAAGAGCGCGGATGAAGCCGGTTATCATTTTGCATTCTTCTTCAAGTCCGCAAAGCACCTTTCGAGCAATATCGGACGAAATAAGTCCACGAGTCTTAAATACGAGGATCATGTTTGCGTTTTCGAATGCTGAACGTTTTGCGATGTTGAGAAATTGGATAAACTCTTCCTTCGAATTGGAGCCTGAACCCTCCGCAATATTGTTAGATATGCTGAGACCTGCTGCGCGAAGTTGTTCAGCAAAACGGTACAGTTTTCTTGTTTCTAGATCCTCTGCGATATCAAAGAGCTCGTTGCCTAAAGCAACTGCTCTTCGCCAAATATCTAATTCTTGAAATCTAAACTTCGTACCGCTGTCTACCTCATTCATCTCCTTTTGCTCCAAGCTCCTTGCCCCTTGCTCCTCACTCCACAACCCATACAGTGCAATCGCGAGCTTCTCTTACAACTTTGTTCGAAATACTGCCGAACAGAAATTCTTCTTTTTTGCTCATGCCCCGTCTGCCCACTACAATTGTGCCATATTTCCCGCTCCGACGTTCGTGCAAGATGAGCTCCGCCACTGTCACGGGCTTGCTGCAGATTTGTATCTTCAGTTGAATGTTTTTCTCAGGGATATCGTGCGCAGTTAATCGCGCGCCTGCTTTCTCCATCAGACCGAGGGATTCGGCCCGGTTTTTCTCCACGTGATTTCGCCGCTCCTGCTCGTCAGGCATGACATCCGGGGAGGGCTCCCTGATGACATGCAAAAGGGTGATATCCACCTCCGAGTGACATTCCATCATTTTGGCCACGTAGTCCACCGCTTTAAGAGAATTCTCAGACAAATCGACTGCAATGAGTATCTTTTTATTCATGTCTGCTCGCTTTCATGAGATTGAAGACATCGTACCAAATCAATTATGCCGCGCCCATTCACCGAATCAACTCCGCTTGGCAGGCTTTTAGATCATGTAACAGCTCTTCGCTGGTCTCGTAAAATACTTCGGCGCCATGGCTGAAATGCATCAGAATGTGGTTGAGACTGTCGGGGATGTAGGGGAAGAGCTTCTGCAGATTTGCCACCCGATGTTTGAAAAACAATGAGAGGTCGTCAGGGGTCAAACAAGACAACAGCTTCATACCTTCAGGTCCGCACGCCGACATATCGGGTACGTTGTGGAAGCCCTTACCAACCGTAAACAGGAGAATATTGCCCAGGCCATAAAGATCAACGCCGAAAGGATTTTCCGACCACTCGTAAGTATAATCGAAATCTATCCATATGTAGGTCTTCGAATTTCGATCGATGAAAATGTGATCGTTTCTAATATCTCCGTGAACATCCCCCATCCGGTGCAGTCGGTTGATGGCCTCCACGCATTGCACAATGTTGTCAAGTATGGCGGGAAATCCTTCATGAAAGTACGTTTCATGATCCGCGTCGAGCTCGTGGATATAATCGTAATAGCGGGTACCCTGAATTTTATCGATGATCCTTACAAGATTTCCGCAGCGATCCTGGATCGTGAATCCTTTCATAAAATGAGGATCTAGCCTTGTCAAATCGAGGATTCTGGTCTCTTTTTGAGGGCTCCGAAAACATTGAATCGGGGTCGATCCGATGTACATTTTGAAGGATTCATGAAAGACCAGTTTGATGACTTTTGAACTGCCATCTTTAAGGTCTATTGCCTTTTTCACCCAAAATTTGGGCTCTCCATCGAGGCCGAAACGCCCTTCAATCTCCTCACCTCTGACGAGATAGAAGTTACCTGCAAGCTCAAGCACGTCGCTCTCTTTAATGTTCATGAACTCACTGGTGTCGGTCACTATGTTTACTTTTCCGCGATGGGGGAATCTTGAATAGAATGCGATTTTTTCTTTCAACAACGCTTCGTTCATCTCGCTCCCGTCGACTTTGAAGATCTATCATACTGTAGATATGGTGCAGAATCGTTGAATGGTAAAATTTACATTTATCATGGAAAAGGAGAAATGCGAAGGAGCGAATTTTGCCGAAAATCATCCCATAAGTCGTATTTTACCGTAGCGGGTCGTTTCTCCCTTCATTCATTATGTGCTATTGTCAAAGAGGTGTTCAACATTTCGGGCAAAGAGAAACGGAGTGCCGTGTTATGAAGATTGTATTTCTGGGCGTTGGTGAAGCTTGCGACGAGAACACGCCAAACACGGCGGTGTGGATACAGACCGAGGCTGAAGATGGGGTGCCGAGATCTTTACTGTTTGACTGCGGCCCGACGGTTACGCCGCTCTTCTTTAAGGAAACGAATGACCCGGAAAATCTTGATGCCTTGTGGATCTCACACTTTCATGCGGATCATTTCTTCGGAGCTCCGACTCTGCTGTTGAGATTCTGGGAAATGAAGCGACGAAGAGCTTTAACGATTATCGGACAAACGGGTGTGCATAAAGTGTTGAACGAAGTTATGGAGCTGGCATATCCGGGTTTTCTTGCCAAGCTGACTTATCCTCTGATTTTCGAAGAAGTCGAGCCGCACCGGGAAGCTCTCCGGCTTCTGGGATTGAGTTGGCGATTCGCGCAAAACGGCCATGGGCAGCGCGACCTGGCAGTTCGCCTGGAAGACGGCAAAAACTCCATTTTCTATAGCGGAGACGGCT
Organism: Desulforhabdus sp.; assembly: GCA_034005055.1. Classification (GTDB taxonomy): domain Bacteria; phylum Desulfobacterota; class Syntrophobacteria; order Syntrophobacterales; family Syntrophobacteraceae; genus Desulfoferrobacter. Next base: position 4,653 of record JAVEVM010000340.1, read on the forward strand.
CGCCTACCGAGGAAACCCTTGCACTTGCCGACAGTTGCAGCATGATAATCCATGAGGCCTTTGACCTCGAGGATAGCATGCCGGGGCACGGCACTATCCAAAAGTGTGTGGATTTTGCCAGAAAAGCGAAGGCGTCATCTCTGGCTCTGGTCCACATTCAGAGAGACGTGAGGAAAAATCGCTATGAGGAAATCTTGAACGTCATAAATAAAGTCGATGATTTTCACGTCCTTCTCCCCGACACGGGAGACAGACTGGATCTCTGATTTACGGTTAACACTGTGGAATTATTCAGGCAACTTGGGGATACTCAATTTACGGGAGGAAAGAGATGCTG
>JAVEVM010000341.1:0-4971 GCA_034005055.1 Desulforhabdus sp.
TATCGTGCAGCGATACGGATTCAATTCGTTTGTGTTCCAGACCGGCCTGCACAGGCTCGAACACCTGTACCAAGACGGCATCCTTGGCCCGGGTCGGGCCATTGCGTCCAACCTCCCGTGGGAGACGATCGGGACACTCGATTTTGCGGAAAAGCTCGTTCACGCATTGTCCACCCGGACGGACATCGGTGCGGACATGGCCGATGGATGGGTGCAGGCGGCCTTGAAGTGGGGCCGCGAGAAGGATCTTCATACAGGCGCGCTGCAGTTCTCCTACTGGGGCGTTCCGGAGCACGGCTACGACCCCCGGGCCGAACTGGAGTGGGGCTACGGCAGCCTCATGGGGGATCGGGACACGAATACCCACTGCTTCAACTACATCTTCACCAACGTCAGTGCAGCCTTCGCCTTTGGCAAGCCTCTGCGCATTCCGGCGGAAGAATTGGTCAACCTTCACGCCAAAAAGATGTCCCCCTATGCCAAGGGACGGCCCGAAGTGCTGGATTACAGCGATGCCAACATGTATTCGGAAGCCGTTGCCCAGATCGTCCGCTGGCAACAGCACTACTGCCGATTCTATAAGAATTCCGCATTGTACTGTGATTTGAAATGGCCTGATTTTGTCAACACCAACGTGCCAAACATGGAAGGGGCCAGCGCATCCCAGGACGCCGGAGAGCATGTGTTCTGGAATGCGGTGACCGGCGATACCCTGACCTTCGAGGACGGTATTGAAATCGGGCGGCAGATCTGGAACCTGGACAACGCCATATGGGTGCTCCAGGGAAGACACCGTGACATGGTGCATTTCGCACCCTATATCTACGAGACCAAATACAACAAAGGCGAGCTGTTTCCTTTCTTCATGTGGCCCTGTCGGGATGGTAAGGGGAAGTGGCGGTATACGGACCTGATGGGCCGTTCAATGGACAAGAGCAAGTTTGAAAAATGGAAGACGATATTCTACCGGCTTGAAGGCTGGAATACGAAGACGGGCTGGCCCAAACGCAGCACGCTTGAAAAGATGGAAATGGGGTTCGTCGCGGATGCGCTTCAGGCAGCGGGCCGATTAGGGGAGGAATCGTCGTGAGAGATCATTTTTCACAGCCAAACGAGACCCTGTCCCGCAAGATTCTGAGCCCCGTCCCCTTTGGAGAGCGCATGCCGGCCGGCCGCCTGAAACCGCCCGTGGGAATCCTGGCCGGTGATGTGCGCAGCTTGATGGAATTGCACCAGTTTCTTGCACCGGATGTCGCTTCTCTTCCCGGCATTAGCTTGAAGGCTCTCACGAAATGGATTGAAGTGAGCATTGGCGACAAGGAGCTTGCGGAATCGGTTCGGAAGATTGTCGATACGGGGATTCATTACGTCGAAGGCTGCCTGAAGGTCTACGAGATGGTCGGGTATCGACTGGACCAGGCACGGAAGACACTTGAGGAGGCCATGTCATGAAGGTGCTGCTTGCTGCTTTATTCTGTCACCTCCTTTTGTGCGGGCAGCTCGGTGCGGCCCAACTGCCTGAAATCACCGGAGCGGTAGCCTATACGGAAGCCATCCGTTTCGACTACTCAAAGGACGGGATCAAAAACCGGGTGCAGTTCTGGCTTGAATTCAAGGGCAGTCCCGCTTCAGCGGAACCTGGAGAAGCAGGGTACAGGCCCGAATCCGGGAGCATCCATTACTATCTTTACGATGTGGACAATAAAAAGCGGGTGGATAATTGGCTCATGGGATTCAGCATGATGGAGGGACCGCCGCCCAGCGGGCCCTACCCCATGAGCAATATTGAAATCCAGGGGAACAGGTCGTCGTTTGAAGCATTTGGCATGAAGTGGACGGTCATCGATGGCGGAGAGGGGCACGCCAGAGACAGGGTGACCATAGATGACGGTTTCAAGCCCAGAGACATGAAGCTGTATGGTGGAGATCTTCGGGTCCTCACTGAGCGCATGGAGGATTCTGCCCGGTATAAAGAGTGCTTGGAGTGTCACAAAGGGGCGGTCACCGAGATGCTCACAAGAGGGGGGAAGCATAATTCGATGGGTTGCGGTGAGTGCCACGTGGGCCACCCGCCTGAGACAGCAAAGCCCTACATGTCCTGCACGCAATGTCATGAGGCCCATTCAGAAGCCATGAGGGAGGGTGACTGCAATATGTGTCATAAGGCACATACCGCCACGGAGGTCATCTACTCGTACAATGTGCCGTCCCGGTATTGTAGCGCATGCCATCAGGAGGTCGCGGATGTCCTGGCATCGAGCCGAAGCAAGCACAGCGACATCGCCTGCGCACTCTGCCATCAGGATAGGCATAAATCCTCATCGACCTGCCAATATTGCCACGGGGCTCCCCATCCGGAGCACGTGATGAAGAAGAACGGGATATGTGGGGCGTGTCATCATACGGCTCATGCTTTGGAAAGCGCTCGGGCAAGATGACAGAAAACGAGGGCTGTCAGTTGAATGCGCCGTGGGGTGAGATAAGACCCTTCGGATACTCAGGAGAGGAGAATACCATCATGGCTGACGTAGAAACCCGGACCGTATACTCGCGCCGGCGGTTTTTGAAAAGCGGTGGGGCTCTGCTGGCGGGAGGAGTGATCGGCTGCGCGTCAACCAATGCCTTGTCGCAGTCAAAACAATCAGCGGAGGCACCGCCGCCCCTGCCCTGGAACTGGGGCAGGATCGACCCCACGGAGGCGGGTTCGCGCGCTTTCCGCTTTTATCACGATCTCGGGGGGTGAGGGAACGGGGCCTGGCTGGGGGTCCTCAGCCTATTGAGAGAATCGGTGGGTTATCCCTGGACGACGATACCGGACTATATGTTCAGTAATCTGGCGGCCGGCTACGGTGGTCAGGGGACCCTCTGCGGTGCGCTGGGTGTCGCCGCCCAATTCTATAACATGGTTGCATTTGATGCGGACAAAACCTACGTGACAATGACGGATGAATTGTTTCAGTGGTACAGCCGTACCGAGTTTCCCACCCAGCGGTTTGACGACATCTGCTATTTTCCGAACCAGGTGAAACGAAACGCAAAAACCCCGCTGTGCCATGTTTCTGTTTCACAGTGGTCTCTGGCCGCCGGTGCCAAGGTAACTTCCAAGGAAAAGAAGGATCGCTGCGCCAAGGTCACGGGGGAGGTGGTCTATCAGATGGTGTCGATGCTCAACCTGTATACAGAGGGTCGATACCGGCCTCGGCATTACCCGTTTGAGGAAGAGAATCAGAGTTGCCTCATCTGCCACGGTGCGGACGACATGTGGCATTCCAAGGATGGAATGAACAACCAGCAGGGCAAAATGGCCTGCACGCACTGCCATCAGGCACTTTATAAATAACCCCCATGACCGGGCGGTCACAACGAACGATGAAAAGCCTTGGCAACGAAATTTTCATATAAATAACGGACAGCCTTGTTTTCAAGGACGAAAAGAACGGGATCAAGCCGATGTTCTCAATCGAAATAAGAGAGACCATAGGAGAACCATGAGGTTCTTTTTGTCAGCACTACTATTAGCAGCCACTTTAGCGGGAACGGTCTCCGGGTTTGCTCAGACCGGTCCCAGCGAGGCAAGTAGAGGCATCGAAATTCAAGCTGAACTGGCAGAGGGCCTGCCGATTCGGCTGGTGTACATTCACCTGGAGAAATCTACAGGCGATCCGGCAGAGGATGAAATTCTGAAAAAACAGATAGCTTCTGCCTTCGGCATCGAGGAAGGAACAACTTTCCGGAGGGTAGTCGCTGAATTCGGGCTGAAACGCATACGGCGGCTCGATTCAATTCAATCGGCTCAATTAAAGCTTTACAGCACAGTGCCCAACGGCCGGCTGGCGGTGACCATCGTGGCCTTGCCGTTGGGAAAAGCCGCGATCATCCCCCCAAAAGCCAAAGGTATGCTATCCACTGCCGACATCCGGGACTTTCCGACAATTTTCGAAAACGACCGCTCCAGGTTCGCCCTTATCCTGAACGGAGGGGTCGGAATCTTCACCGACAACGATCCATGGTTTGGCGGGTACGGCCAAGCGTTTAACCGAAACAGCCCGATCGCAAAAGATCCTCTCGGGGCGGGAACCTCCACGTGGGTCGAGGGATATGTGGAACCCGGGCTCGGCGGAATTTTTCAACTTTCCGATTACCCGCTGTATCCATACGGGGCGGCATCCTATCTCATGTCCGGATCCGCGGGACACGATATCTACAACTCGGGAAGTTGGAGTTACGGAGACTTCGAGAAGCTCTATGGAGGGGCAATTTGGAACATGCCGGGTAAAAATTCCCTGGTGGATGTTTCCCTTGGCAGACAAATCTACCAGATACGGGACGGTTTTCTGTTGTCTAAGATTCCGGTCTCTACGTCGGTCGGCGAGCGCGCCGCCCTCTACCTCGGGCCGCGCCTGACGTCGGAGAACACCGCGCTGCTCCGAGCCAGGGCCTTTGGCGTTGGCATGGACGCATTCCTGATCGAACCCAGCGAGCCCGACGATATTGCCACAAATACCCAGCTATCGGGCATCAATCTCCAATACCAATTCGCAGATGTAGATGCCGCCTTCACTTATTTTTACGTCTCTGAATCGGACTCCGTCTACCGGACGCCGGACGGCCTCCAACTGCACCGCGAAGGTTTGCGGACATTCAACCCGAGCCTTTCTATGAAGAGACTTTTCTGCGTGGACGGCTCATGGATCAAGGCAGAGTATGCCTATCAGAACCATATGGACTTCGATATGGCGGCTCAGGCAGGCTATGTCTGGGTCGGATATCAAGCTGAAAAAGTTGCATGGCAACCGTCCCTCAGCTACCGATGGTCGAAATTTACGGGGGACAACCCTGACACGCAAACCTACGAGCGGTTTGACCCGTTGTTCTCGGGCGGCCTGGGCAACTTCCTGCCCGGGGTCGTTTTCAGCAAAGTGTATAAAAATGCGAACCTCATCACGAACCGGGTAACCTTCAGTGTCAAGC